>CATMNW010000122.1 GCA_950071875.1 uncultured Erythrobacteraceae bacterium
GGGCGGCGCCGAATAATCGGTGCCCGCCGTTCCCGCGCGGCGGTGGGCCGGGCACCCTCCGCAGGCGCGCGATACGATCACCGATCGGCCCGGGGCATTGCTGCGATAGAGATTGTCCAGCAGCAGAGACACTTCGCTCGTGCCTCTCAGAAGCTTGTCGAGCAACGCGCGGTTCTCAGTGGCCGAATCGAACGCGCGATGCCGTTCTTCGCTGATCAAGCTATCGAACCGCTCCCGGCTCATATGCCCGAACTCGGTTAGTCGCACGACCGCGCGCTGGAAATAGTCCGCCCAGTGATCTTCGCTACGAAGCTCGAATGCAGACTCGGTTTCGCCCTCCTGCTGCGCGATGCACGACGGCGGTTGGGATTCAAGCTCAAGCATGCCGGCCCGGGCCATCATGATCAGCGTTCTCATGTTCCAGGACTGATTGTAGTCGGACTGTCGACGCAGCCGTGGCGGAACGACGGCGAGGTCTACCTCGAGCAGTCGTCCAATTGTATCGAGTTGGGTACTGCCGCCATACATCGTTGACCATCGTTCGAACGCGAGGTCGTCGCTGATCAGCGACGGCGAGGCGATCTGATTGGCAATTTCCTGATCTTCGCGCGAATAGATCAGGAACGAAGCCGAGGGGCAGCCATCCCGCCCGCCACGCCCTACTTCCTGATAGAACCGATCGAGCGTTTCCGGAACGGCAGCATGGATCACCGTGCGGACGTCCCGCTTATCGATGCCGACACCAAATGCGGAGGTGGCGACCACCCCGTCAAGTTTGCCTTCGGCCCATTGATCGATGATCCGCAGACGATCGGCAGGCGCCGTCTCGCCGTGGAAGCAGTCAATGCGCACATAGCCTTCCTTGCGCAGGCGCCGAAACCAACGCCTCGCATCGCTGCGCTTGGTCACATAGAGGATGAACGGCCTTGGCGCGTACCGCAAGACTTCGAGGACCTTGCGGTCCTTCTCGTCGGGATTGTCCTCGCGATGCACCCAATACTGCGGCTCGGGCCTCAAATGGACCGAGGCGACCATCTGGACCGTGCGCGTGGGGGCGAAGAGAGCGTCGATCGTCTCCACCGTGTCTGGCGTCAGGGTGGCCGACATAAGCAGCGTCCTGAAGCGGCGACGTTCCGGACATGCTGCGAGTAATCCCCGGCGTACACCTGCCAGCATCTGGAATGCCGGCCGGAAACCATCACCCCACTGGCTTATCAGATGCGCCTCATCGACGATGAGATAGGATAGCAACCCGATGCGCGCCGCATCGTACAATGACGGCAGCAATGCCCCCGTCACTGCTTCGGGTGAGCAATAGAGGATTCCTTGGCGGCCCTCGCGTACTGCGGTCTTGATCGCGGTTCGCTCCTCCGTGCCGAGGCCGGAATGCCACGCGAGCGATGGCACATCGCGCCGGGGAAAGCGGCGCTTGAGCATCAGCCGCATTTGTCGCGCCTGATCTAGTACCAGTGCCGTGGTCGGAACAACACACAGCGACAAGCCGCCCTCTAGTCCGCGGGCGAGAACCGGCGCCTGCGCGACGAAGCTCTTACCCGATCCAGTTGGTAAGGCAACCACCAGGGTTTCCCCGGGTGGTAGCAGAAGCGCGCTGCGGACCGCCTCACGCTGACCAGGCGACACATAGCTGTCGAATCCACTTGCTTCGCCGAGAAAAGGATCGATCGGTCGCTGCCAGTCGAGCCGTACATTCTGTTCGCCGAAGATGTCCTCGAAGACCGGATTGTCGCTGTCGTCCACCCACGTCGCGTCCCATGGCCGCGCCTCGACCAAGAAATGGCCGTTCGCCTCGCTATGTGCGCGAATGCCGAATTCTGCCCACGCTGCGCGGCTCGGCCAACCCGGGCCCGATGGAACCCGCAACTGGGCTTGCTGGCCAGAGCGCAACGACTGCCGGCGCAGAATGTGCCGAAAGAGCGCCATCGCGTCCTGATGATCCTGTAGACGGCCGGTCCCTTGCGACGCTCGCAGAATCTGTCCCAGCCTGTCGAACACGCCGTCAGTGCTCAGGGTGTCGGCTCCCAAGCTCGAAAGGTCGAGCAGGGCATCCTGCAAGCTGCCGAAATCGAGAACGGCCATCAGACACCACCCGAAACGCGATCGGTCGCCGAGCGGCTTCCCGAGATGAAGATGGCTCCGATCGTGTCGAGGCGGGTGCGGGGGTCTCGGATGCCATTCCGCAAGGCAGCGGCCAGTTGCTCCTCGAAGGCAAGCTCGCCATCGTCTTTGGCTCCGACAGCGAACTGTGCCCGCGCGCGCAATTGGCCGAGACGCCCGTGATCGATGCTCGCGGCGCGCTGCTCTGCCTGGGCAAGGGTCGCGACGAGGTCGGGGCTAGTGCGCAGCGCAGTTTCGGCGGCATCCCGGGCCTTGCCGCACAGCTCCGACCAATATGCCATTTCAGGCAACTGAAGTTGCAGCAGCCGCTGCCAGCGCCGCGCGTTGAGGTTAAGATCGACCGCTCCGCATCGGTCCGGTTCGACCGCATAAGAGCGCTCCAGACGCGAAAGGAGCACCTCGTCGCGCACCAGCGCAAGCTCACGGTCGAGCCAAATGGTTTTGTAAAAGGGAGCGAGTAACATATCGCCCCGCCGGCGGACCGCGCTGCGCGCGGCGCTCGAGTCCCGGCCATGATTTGTCAGGATTTCGGCTGCGGCGCCGATGTCCGCTTCGAGAATGAAGTCGAATCGGAAGTAGATATCAGCGACAGGGTCGCCTGCATGATCGGGTGCGAAGCGCCACATAGCAAAAGAGCGCCCGCGATCGTCAGCTTCTGTTAGTGCCGTCATACCGCTGATCAATGCGTCGCCGTAGCGCAACAGGCCGACGCCTCTAGCACGAGCAGCACTGTTGAGCGCCGTGCGCCGGCGAAATGTGTAAGGAATAGTCCTGATCGAACGTCCGAGCCTTGACCCAACGGCGAGATCGAGTGCGTCCGCGCAACACGCGACGAAGGTCGGCAAGGCAACGAGCGTGTGCCGGTTGGATGTCGAGTAGACATAGCGGAACGGCGCGGCCAGGCCCGCTCCCGCAATGAGTTGCGGTTCATTGCTCCGGCCAAACTGCAAGGTCTGCTCGAGCCAGATGGCCGTGTCGCTCGCCAGCGACTGCCAGTCCTCATCCACGTCGCATAGTTGGTCGACGAAGGAGGTCGGAGGTGCGCCTAATGAATCCAGTGCATCCTGCTGGTCGATTGCCTTAATCTCGCGTTCGATCAGTCCCTGTTCGCCTGCGCTGCTCTTAGTCAACTCGTTCAGCGCTTCGGCGCCATCGATAAACAGCGGACGCGCGATTCCGTGCACCATCTGCTCGATTAGATATTGGAGGCTCGCAATCGACCGGTCGAACACCTTCAGCGCGGAATCGAGATAGCCGACCCAAGCGATCTCGACGGGATCATCCTCGCAAGCCAGCACGAGGGAACGCACGGCCTCGCCCGATCCATATCGGTCTGCCCGGCCCAGTCGCTGTTCGATTCGGTTCGGGTTGAGGGGCACATCATAGTGAACGACAACCTTCTTCCCGCCCTGAAGGTTGAGCCCTTCCTCGGCGCGGCTATCGCAGACCAGCACGCGCCGATCGGCGGCCCACTCGAATGCTGTCCAGGCGTCGTCCTCCGGATCGTGCCGATCGACGAAAATACCGAGATCCTCTGTGATGCGTTTTGCGAGAGTATCGGCCGTCTTCGCGTCGGAGCAGAAGATAACACATTGTGCCTGGGCGCGGAGGAGTGGACCGAGCGCATCCAGCAGCGCTCGCGTTCGATCTTCGAACAGTCCTATTCGTCCCAGATACCGGTTGATCGCCGCGAAGCGATCCGGAACTCCTATCATCTCCGTCTGACCAGCCACGAACCCGATCATCCTTGGCCCAGAGCTTGAGTATTGCGAGGCCTGATCCAGCACTTGCCAGAAGGCACGGACGCGGCTGTTCCAGAAATTGTCCGAAGCTGCGGCATCAAGCTTGACGGCTTCGTCGAATCGCCAATCATCGATGGCTGTTGTCAGCGCCGCACGATCACTGCTGCGATACCGGACGATCGTGGCTCCCGACCGGTCTGGCGTCAGCCCGCTGATGCTCCGCCGGCGGTGCCGCAAGATGCGACGGTGCAAGCGGTAGACCTCGCTCAAATGAGCGTGCAGCCGAGCGACCGCGTCGACAAGCGCAGGGTCGTCTTCCTCGGGCATGGTGTCGATCACGCTTCGCAGGGCGCTCGCATGCTGCTGAAGCAGTTCGTCCTGAGGGAAGAGGGTAGCGAGTTGGTCGATCGTATAGTCGAGGTACAGCGCGTTTTCGGGCGTGAGGCCAGCAACTATCTCCGCCAATGCCTGACGGCTCTCTACCTTGCGGCGGAACGCCTCCTCGCCGCCCAGCGGATAGTTCATGGGGTCCAGCAGGTGCAGCATCTCGAGGAAGCCGCGTTCATTATGGAGAGCCGGGGTCGCCGACAATAATAGAACTCGGTCGATTGCCGGCGCCGCGGCGGCAATGTCGGCATAGAGTCCTTTAGCGCCGCCGGCAACGCGTTCGGTCAGATGATGGGCTTCATCGATAACCAGCATTGTCGCCTTTGGCAGCAGCGCTCGGATCCGCTCAGCATTGTCGACAGCTACCACGTGTATACTGCGATCGAGACATCGCTCGAGGTGGAATTTACGGGCAAGTTCATCCCGCCACTGGGCGATCAGCACGGGAGGGACGACCACGAGGATTGTACTTTCCTCCTGTGCGTCAAGAACGCATTGGCGGATGAGCACGCCCGCTTCGATCGTCTTGCCGAGTCCGACCTCGTCGGCAAGGAGATATCGCTGCACAGGATCCTGCAAAATCCGCCGCACGACCTCGATCTGATGGGCCTCGAGTTCGATCGCAGATGCGAGCAGCGCCGACATCCCCATCGACGCCGCACGTTGGCGCGTCTGCGAGCGGACAAAGGCACTTCGACCGTCGGAGAACCGCGGACTCTCGTTGATCCGGTTTGCGAGGAATGGCGTTGGATCCTCGATGGGCCGGGCCCACCTTGTGAAGACCGCATCGACCTTCAGATGCTTCGATTTGCTGTTCGGGAACTGGACGAATTGGCTGTCACCATGATCGTCGAGCAGCCTACCGATCTCCCAAGCGCCGGCCGCCCTGTCAAAATGGTAGACGCGTGTCTGTTCGGCAAGCGTCACACGCTCAATCAGTTCGCACTCTATGTCGTACACGACAGGAGTAGAAGTGGGCGAATCGAAATACTCAACCGAGCAGCGAACCCCTCTCCGAGCGACCTGCTTTCCGACACCTAGTGCCGCGTGCTCTCCCCCGATTGCCCGAACGAACACTGCCCCCCCGTTTCTCCATCTTGTTAGGCCTCACTGACGACGACTACTTCACCGGTCAGTACTTATCTGCAACAAAAACGAAACTTTCTAAACCCTTTTGTCGCAGTCCCCAGGGCGGGCAGTCGCCGCCCCCCGGGCGGACCCATACCTCACATAGGTGCTGGAACTCCAGTTCAGCGCTGGAGCGCTCAACTGGTAGCGGCCTGCTTCTGGTTTCTCGGACGGGCGAAGGTCGCAATTCACGAGCGATGAACTTCGGCGCTGATGGCCGCATCACTATGTTCCCTGAACCGGTCGAGCAGCGCCTGGGACAACGCCGCACTGGAGAGCTTCTTTTCATCGCTCAAGAGCGAACGCACCGCGCGCAAGGGGCATCGTGCGGAAGCAGCGATATACAGGAGACAGAACAAGGCAGGTCGGGGTCCACCAAGATGGGTCAGACCAACATCCGCAAGTTGCTTATCATCGGCGCCATGAGCCGGCTCCGCTGGATCATCGCAGCCGCGCACATCCGCCCGGTCGAGGCTAACGGGCCTGATATAGTCAGCAGCAATGGCCTCGCGCTTTCCGGCACTGCACATTGGATGTTCGATCGCGGCCTGATCAGCTTGAACGACGACCTCAAGATCCTGATCTCAAGGCAAGCAAATGATGTCGACGGGATTTCGGGCGATCGTAAACCCAACAGGTCATGCCCTACCACCATCTCGTATCGGCGATTGACGGCATCCGCATTTCCTAGCCTGGCACCGCGAGCATTGTTTCAAGCACTGACCTGCCGCGTCGGTACGGCGTCCCGTCTTGACTAAGCAGGGTTCTGGGCCAAGTTAGGGTGTCACAGCGGAAAGCTCACGCGCTGCCGTGAGAATCGCTGTCAGGCACAGGTGCGTCTTACGGCGTTATCATCGTCACGCTGGGCAAGTTTCGCAGCAGCCTCTTTAGCTGCTCACCCTCAAGAGTTCCGTTCTTGAGCAGCGCATCGACCACTATTTCGAGCTTACAGCGGTTCTGCCGCACCTGCCGCCGCGCCCTGCGCTCGGCCTTGTCGATCCGTGCGTGAACCCTTCGCGCCAGTCTGGCGTCCTGCCGCAGCAGCGTCTGCCAGTGGTCGGGATCACGATAGAGCAGCGGATGCCGGCTGCCGAACCCCAGCGAGGTTTCCATGACCGTGGCCAGCCTAGTCGCCTGAGCGAGATCGCTTTGGCTCGAACCTCCTGATCCGGCAAGCGCCGAGTCGTAGACGACCTGTTCGGCAGCCCGCCCTCCCATGATCACGGCCAGGTAGTCCTCGCAAGCTTGTCGCGTCTCGATGACGCCGTCCGTCGCGATAGATTCAGTGAATGCGTCGCCGCCTACGGCTTCGATGGTGACCAGGGTCACCTCGCCGACCCCGAGCAGGACACGGAGCAGCAGGTGGCCGGCTTCGTGAACCGCGACGCGGCGCAGCTTCTCGGGTGACATGGTGGGGCGGGTTGCCGCCAGCAGGGCGTCCAGATCAGCATAGCTGAGCGTGCGTCGTTCGCGGCGCGCCCGCTGTCGGGCTTCGCGCACGAGCCTTTCGATGTCGGCGCCGGAGAAGCCCACCGCGCGGCGCGCGAGGTGGCGCAGCGTCGCCTCGCGATCAATGCCGGTGCCCTTACGGACATGGTCGTCTGTTCGCATATTGGTCATCTCGCGCCTCCTCGGGGTTCCTCCGCCTTCCGATCGCCATCAGTGAGTGGCTTCGCCCCGCGAGTGCCGCCGGAACTCGGTCGTCGATGCCAAACCGCGTCTCGAAGGCGTCTCGCCCACTCGATAACCCGGGCGATAGCGGTTGCCAGTCGTGACACAACCGGATCCGATCGATTGATCATGATTGGGGAGTGACTGCCGGTCCACGCAGCGGAGACGTCTGGACTCAGTATGTGGCTG
>CATMNW010000123.1 GCA_950071875.1 uncultured Erythrobacteraceae bacterium
AGAGCAGAACGTCCGGCATGACCTTGGCGCCGACGCGCGCGCCGAGGAACAGGTCGCGGCCCGCGTCAACCTGGCCGAAGCCGAAGCCTTCGAAATCGCCATTGGTGAATTCGGTCTCTGCGCTCGAATCGGTCAGTTCCGCTTCGAGACCGACGACCGCGCCGCCGAGATCGAAGTCGTAACCGGCCTGGATGCCGTAGACGGCCCCATCAATCGACTGGTCGTTGTCTTCGTTGACATCGTCATCGACGCTGCTGCCCGCCTTGAGGGCGTCGTAGCCGAGCACACCCTGAACGCGGAAGCCGTCGAAATTGCTGCTGCTGTCCTGCGCCATGGCAGGAGCCGAGAATGCAGCCAGCGAACCGGCGACGAGAAGGGTCGAGATCTTTTTCATTTGCGAACTCCGTTTGGTTGACCCGCAGCTTTTGCGCTGCGTGGACCGGGAAAACGGCGCGGAAGCCGAAAGAGTTTCATTAACCTCACACAACACGAAGTTGTGGCATTTTGAACACATGTTGCGCGACGAGCCGGTTCTCCCACCGGTCCGGTCGTGCGGACTGCTTGGATCTTCGATAATCACACCCAGAACGGGGAACGTACCGGACGCAGCCACGTTCGCGCATCCCGCGCGGGCGGGTGCATCCTTTGCTTTCAATTGATTTGGCCCTATATGCGCCGCTCCCATGGCCGATACGACACTCATGAGCATCCCCGGGCAAGTAGACCCGGTACCCGTCGCACGTGATATCACACCGCGCGAAGACGGGCGTGTGGACCTTATCGGCCTCCCGAAGGAGCGCATTCGCGAACTGTTCGTCGATGCAGGCCTGGACGCGAAGCAGGCCAAATTGCGCTCGAAACAGGTGTTCCACTGGCTTTACCATCGCGGCGTCACCGATTTCGAAGCGATGACCGATATCGCCAAGACTATGCGTCCCTGGCTTGCCGAACGGTTCGTGATCGGCCGTCCCGATGTGGTCGAAGCCCAGCACTCCACCGATGGAACCCGCAAATGGCTTTTGAAGACCGCCGACGGGCACGAGTTCGAGATGGTCTTCATACCTGATGCCGATCGGGGAACCTTGTGCGTGTCATCGCAGGTCGGTTGCACGTTGAACTGCCGCTTCTGCCATACGGGCACGATGAAGCTGGTGCGCAACCTCACGCCTGGCGAGATCGTCGGACAGGTCATGCTCGCGCGCGATGCCCTTGGCGAATGGCCCAAGGGCTCGATGGCCGGCCTCGACGATGCCGAGGATGAAGGCAACTATACCAGCGACGGTCGCCTGCTTACGAACATCGTGATGATGGGCATGGGGGAACCGCTTTACAATTTCGACAATGTCAAAGGCGCGCTCAAGCTTGTCATGGACGGCGAAGGGCTTGCACTCTCGAAGCGGCGCATCACGCTCTCGACCAGCGGCGTGGTCCCGATGATGGACCGGTGCGGCGAGGAAATCGGCGTGAACCTTGCGGTTTCGCTGCATGCGGTAACCAAGGAAATCCGCGACGAAATCGTACCGCTCAACAAGAAATACGGTATCGAGGAACTGCTTCAGGCCTGTGCCGATTACCCCGGAGCAAGCAACGCACGCCGCATCACTTTCGAATATGTGATGCTGAAGGACAAGAACGATACCGACGAACATGCGCACGAACTCGTCCGCCTGCTCAAGCAGTACAAATTGCCGGCCAAGGTAAACCTGATCCCGTTCAATCCCTGGCCGGGCGCAGCGTACGACACTTCCACACCGGAGCGCGTAAAGCGGTTTTCCGACATCGTTTTCGAAGGCGGCATTTCCGCGCCGGTGCGCACCCCGCGTGGTCGCGATATTGACGCAGCGTGTGGACAGCTCAAGACCTCGGCCGAGAAGAAAAGCCGCGCCCAGCGGGACCGCGAAGCTGCGGAAGCTGCCAGCGCCTGACGCTTGCCACCACGAGGCTTGATCCCTCCAGCCCTTACTGACATACATCCCTAACACACCAAGGGAGTATCGCAGTGTTCAAGCTTATCAATTTGCTGGCGGCAGCCGGCCTCGTCCTCGCAGGACCGGTTGCGGCCGCGCCCGGCGCCCAGGTGGCACCGACCGAGGTCATGGTCGGCGATGAACTTCCATACGCCTATTTTGCGACCCCTGACGGTGAAGGCCCCTTCCCTGTCGTCATCGTTCTGGGCGGTAGCGAAGGCGGCGACGGCGGTTCCCGCAGTTCTGCGCCGCGTTTCATCGAACAGGGTTATGCAGTGCTCGGCCTGCACTATTATTCTCCCGGCTATCTGCCCGCCGATCGGCAATTGCCGGAACTTCCTGAAGCCTTCGATTCCATACCGCTGGAAAAGCTCGCCATCCCGCGGGACTGGCTCAGCAGCCGTGACGATGTCGATGCGGACGACATCGGCCTGTATGGCGTTTCCAAGGGTGCCGAATTCGTTCTTGCCGGGGCCAGCCGGATCGATGGCTTTGCCGCGGTCGTGGCGATAGTGCCCAGCGATGTGATCTGGGAAGGCTGGGGGCCGAATGCTGTTGCCGGCGAAGTCAGCAGCTTTTCCTGGGAAGGCGAAGCGCTCCCCTTCGTGCCCTATCTCGGCATGGAGGAAGAGTTCAAGAAATACGCCATCCCGGGTGCCACGGTACGGTTGCGCACTCCGCAGGACGCCGGCCGCAGGGCCAATCCCGACCGTGTTCCGGCCGCGCGTATCCGCGTGGAGGATATCGACGAGCCGGTCCTGGTAGCCGGCGGTGACGCCGATGACGTCTGGAATTCGGGGGCCATGGCCCAGAACATTGCCGAGCGCCGCGCCGAGGCGGGCGGTCTGGAGACGGTTTCCCTCATCTTTCCCGGCGCCAGCCACGCACTGTCGGGTATGGGTATCCAGCGACCGGAAGGCGAAAAACAATATGACGACGCCACATTGGCAGCGCAGCAGGAAATCTGGCCCGCGACGCTGGCCTTTCTGGCGAAGCACCTGAAAGACGAATGAGCGCTGATCCGGCAACCATTGCCTATTACCAGGCCAGCGCCCCGCGTTACACGCTGAGCTTCGGTCAGGCGCCGAGCCGCCATCTGGACCGGTTCCTCGATCGGCTGCAACCGGGCGCAAGGGTTCTGGAACTGGGCTGCGGCGGTGGACGCGATTCCGCCCGGATCGCCGAACGGGGCTTCGATCTCGATGCGACCGATGGCACGCCGGCGATGGTCCGCAAGGCCAACGAGCGGTTCGATATTGGCGCCCGGGTGATGCTGTTCGAAGAGCTCGACAGTCACGGCGATTATGACGCGGTCTGGGCGCATGCCTGCCTGCTGCACCTTTCGCACGTCGACCTGAAGGACACCCTGTTTGCCATTCATCGCGCATTGCGGTCCGGCGGATGGCATTTCGCCAATTACAAACTGGGCGATGGTGAAGGCCGCGACCGTCTTGGTCGCCTGCACAACTTCCCGGACGCCCAATGGCTTACGCAGATCTATCGGCAGGCAGGCTTTACGATCGAGGACGCTGAAACCTACGCCGGAGAAGGTGCAGACGGAACGCAGCGTGACTGGATTGCGCTGACGGTTCGCCGAAGTGGCTAGACGCGCGGCAGTCGGCTGGCTCCTTTCCTACCGCATGCCGATGTGCTGAAAGGATGGCATGACCGATCCGACCCAGCTTCGCGCCGCGCAATCCAATCGCTGCGGCAGCCCTCCGATTTCTTCGCATTGGACAGTGGTCCATGCGGTCCATGTCTCCTTTGCCACGGGTGCCGGAGGCGCTGCATGAACGTCACGGTCGAAGCGATTTGCACCGGGCTTCCCAAGCCGTTCAACGGGGCCGAGTTGAGTGCGATCGACAAACAGCCGGTAATCGGCAAGGTAACGATCCGCAGTTTCGGGATCGAAGGGGACATGGTCGCCGACACCGTCAATCACGGCGGGCAGGACATGGCGGTCCACCACTATCCCCGCGACCACTATGCAGGTTGGGACGCTTGGCTTGGCGGTCATGACCTCCTGCAGCGACCGGGGGCCTTCGGAGAGAACATCCATACCGAGGGGCTGGTCGAAACCACGGTCCATGTCGGCGATCGCTTTCGCCTCGGCAGCGCCCTTCTCGAGATCAGCCAACCGCGCAAACCGTGCTGGAAAATCGAACACCGCTTCGACCGCAAGGGCATGGTCGCCCGGATAATCGCGCAGCATAATAGCGGCTGGTATTACCGGGTGATCGAAGAAGGCGTATGTGAGCCGGGCGACGCATTGGTGCGCGTGGAAACGGGCTCTGAAGACTGGCCGGTATCGCGGGTGTTCGCCGCACTCTTTGACCCGGCGGCCAAGCTGCCAGCCGAAGCGTATCAGGTCCTTTCCGACCTTCCGGCATTATCCGCCAAGGAACGCGCCCGCGCCGCTGCCAAGATCGCATGAATGCACGGCTCGCCGCATGACGGCGCACGGCCTATCGCTAATTTCGAGATTACGGCAACCGTTCATCCGGTGTTGAAGTTGACCCCAGCAAACCCAACGACAACGCAAAAACGGGAACGCCAATCATGAAGAAACTCTCTCTCGCATTCGCCGCCGGCACTCTTGCGCTGACCGGCATCGGAACCGCCGCTCCTGCAGCCGCAGATCCGCCGAGCTGGGCCCCGGCCCACGGAAAGCGCGCGAAAGACCGTGCCGTGTACGATAGTCGCGGCTACTACGTGAATCCGCGCCGGATCAGCCGCAACGACCGCATGTGGCGCGGTGACGACGGACGCTATTATTGCAAGCGCGACAATGGCACGACGGGCCTCGTTATCGGTGCAGGCGTCGGCGCCCTCGCCGGTCATGAACTGGCCGGCCGCGGCGACCGGACACTGGGTGCCATTCTCGGTGGAGCGGTTGGCGCTGTTGTCGGACGCGAAATCGATCGTGGCAGCCTGAGTTGCCGTTGATCCGATACTGAAGCCCTCTGGCTTCGGTCGAGGCGCGCCGCTACCCCTCCCTCTGGTAGCGGCGCGCCTTTCCATATCCGGCAGCGGCGCTATGGTCTGCCAAATGAGTATCGACTTGCCAGCAGTCCTGATCACCGGAGCAGCAAAGCGTCTGGGTGCTGCTGTCGCCCGCGCCTTCGGTGAAGCCGGATGGCATGTCGTCATCCACTACGGCTCGTCTCGGGACGCCGCACGATCGCTCGCCGCCGACCTGCCCTCCACCGAGACTGTCCAGTGCGACCTTGCAGACGGCGACGCTTCAGTGGCGATGGTCGAGAAACTGGCTGGCAGGCTCCGGAACTGGCAAGCGCTGGTCAATTGTGCAGCAGTGTTCAAGCCTGACGACGTCGGCGAGCTCGACCCCGAAACGAATACCCGCACAATGCAGATCAACGCACGCACTCCTGCGCGGATGGCCCAGGCCTATCTGGCCAACGCACGGGCCCAGAACGGGCGGCGCGTAATCCATTTCACCGACCAGAAGATCGCCAATCCCAACCCCGATTTCTTCAGCTACACCATGAGCAAGCACGCCCTCAGTTCGACGGTCCCCATGCTCGCCATGGGTGCTGCAAAACCGCAGGACCGTGTCTATGCATTGGCCCCCGGCGCAATCCTCGCCAGTCACGACCAGGACGAGGAAGAAACCGAGCTGTCGCACCGGATGAACCTCCTCGGCCGCAAGACCGGGCCCGACGAAATCGCCGATGCTGCGCTTTTCCTCGCGCATGGCCATCTGGCCAGCGGCCAAACCCTTTACGTAGACAGCGGCCAGCACCTGCTTTCGCAGCCGCGCGACGTGATTTATCTCGCTCGGGAAAGGGACGAGGCATGAAGCGCCATTCCCTGAGCACTCGCCTGTGGCACTGGCTCAACTTGGTTTGCGTGGTCGTGCTTTTCATGTCCGGCCTGACGATTTCCAACGCGCACCGCAGGCTTTACTGGGGCGACTGGGGATTTGCCGCCGAGCAGGCCTGGCTGATCGTCCCGCGCTTCCCCGACTGGATGACGATTCCGGGCTATTACAGCCTCGCCGTCGCGCGGGATTGGCACATTCTGATGGCTTGGCCGTTCGCGCTCGGACTGCTGCTGATGTGGGCCGCCATGCTCTATAACCGGCACTTCGCCCGCGATATCGCGACCAGTCGCCGCGAATGGAAACCGGCCGCGATCCGGCGTGATATCATCGCACATCTGAAGCTCAATTTCGATCACGGTAACGGGAAGTACAACTTCCTTCAGAAGCTCACATACGGTCTCGTTTTAGGGGTTTTCCTGCCGATGATGATATTCACCGGCATCGCGATAAGCCCCGGAATGGAGCCGACTTTCGGTTGGCTGGTGGACATCCTCGGGGGGCGCCAATCGGCGCGCAGTCTGCATTTCATCTTCGCCTTTGCGATTGCAGGCTTTTTCGTCATCCACGTACTGCTGGTGATACTTGCCGGACCCATTCGACAAATCCGGGACATGGTAACGGGGGGCAGAATCGATGAAGCGTAGAGGTTTTCTGGCTGCAGCCGGGGCTGCGTTCGTCGCGGGCTGCAACAAGATCGCGGATTCCAGTGCCGGCAAGACCGTTCTCGATGCTGCGGAAAGCTGGCACAAGGGTGCCCATCGCCTGCTGACCAACCGCGAGGCCCTTGCTCCCGAATATCCCCTAAGCGCCATTTCGCCGTTTTTCAGGGGCAATGGTTCGACCGATCCCCGGAATGGCGATTACCCCCGGCATGTCGAGGAAGGCTTCGTCAACTGGCGCCTCGAAGTGGGTGGTTTGGTCGAAAATCCGCTAAGCCTGGATCTCGAGAACTTGCGCAAGCTTCCGCAGCGGACGCAGGTTACCCGGCATGACTGCGTCGAGGGGTGGAGCGCAATCGGCGAATGGACGGGGCCACAATTGTCGGTCCTCCTCGAGGCGGCCGGCTTGCGCGAGGAAGCGAAGTTCATCGTCTTTCGCTGCGCCGACAATCTCAACGGAGACGACTATTACGAAAGCGTCGACCTCATCGATGCCTACCACCCGCAGACGATCATCGCGCATCGCCTCAATGGCGAGCCACTGCCGGTCAAGAACGGCGCACCCCTGCGCGCGCGGGTGGAGCGGCAGCTGGGTTACAAGCACGCGAAATATCTCACCGGCATCGAACTGGTCGCCAGCCTCGATGCGATCGGCCTCGGCAAGGGCGGTTACTGGGAAGATTACGGTGGCTATCAATGGTACGCCGGGATGTGACCGCCTTGCGAGGCCAAAGCCCGCTGGATAGAGTCGAGCCCTCTTTACCGA
>CATMNW010000124.1 GCA_950071875.1 uncultured Erythrobacteraceae bacterium
ATCCTCGCTCCTCCTGCAGCCGATGCGCACAAATACAGGCGCGGATTGGTCGCGATCGTAGCTGGCGCGATGCCGGGTGCACCGCTGCTTTCGGCAGAAGCGGCGATGCGATCGGGCGCGGGATATGTGAAGCTATTCAGCGACCACTCCGATCCAGATGCGCCAGCCGAACTGGTTGTCGAGCAAGGTGATCTTGAAGATCTCGTGCAAGATGATCGGATTTCGGCTTTTCTGATCGGCCCCGGTTTGGGTCGCGACAGGCAGTCGCGCGATCGCCTCGCGCTTGTTCTTTCTGCCGCGAAGCCGACAGTGATAGACGCCGACGCGCTTCATCTCCTCGATAGAAAGCTATTGAATAGCAGATGCCTATCGGAAACTCTCGTCACGCCACATGAAGGGGAATTGAACGCCTTATGCGAGAATTTCGGCGTCAGCGGGCGGAATAAACTATGCCGCGCGCAAAACCTGCACGCCGCGTCCGGCCTAACGGTTTTGGCCAAGGGGCCTGACACCGTTCTGGCAAGTGGCGGCACGACGCGATTCTTTCAGCCAGGAACCAGCTGGCTGTCTACGGCAGGAACAGGTGACGTGCTTGCTGGCATAGTGGCGTCGCGGCTGGCATTGCATGGCGATACGATGCGCGCGGCCGAAGAAGGCGTTTGGCTGCACCACGAAGCTGCCCGGCTTGCGTCCCCGGCATTTTCGGCCGGTGACCTTGCTCGCGCAGTGAAACCGGCCATGGCGTCATTCCTATGACCGAGCCAGAAACCATAATCCGTATTGCCGCGCGCGGCGATGGCGTCACCGCGTCTGGCATGCACGTTGCGGGCGGTGTGCCCGGTGACGTCATTTCAGCTGATGGCACGCTGACGCCGGGACCGCATCATGTCGATCCGCCCTGCCGACATTTCGCAACCTGTGGCGGCTGCCAGTTGCAACAGGCTGACGAGGATACATTGCGTCAGTTTGTCACGGACCGCGTTCTTCACGCGGCCGATGCCCAACAAATCGATATAGGCGAGGTCTTGCCGACCCATCTCTCGCCGCCGCGCACACGCCGTCGCGCGACCTTGCACGCGCTGCGAACAGCTCATGGGTCCGTGATGGGCTTTCGCGAAAGTGGGTCCCATCGCATTGTCGACTTGCAGGAATGCCATATCATCGTTCCCGAACTCTTCGACCTCGTTACTCCGCTTAAAGAGCTGGTCGCACTACACGGGGAGAAACGTCCGCTCGATATCGAATTGACGGTTACCGATCAGGGCGTCGACTGTACGTTGAAAGGCATTGAGGCCGAAGGGTTGGCCGCGACCGAAGGCTTGCTCGACTTTGCCCGAGAGAATGGCCTTGCACGTCTCTCTCTCGACAGGGGATACGGTGCGGAGACTGTGTGGGAACCCGAACCGCTCACCATCACACTTGGGGATATTCCGGTTCCTTTCCCCCAGGGCAGCTTCCTCCAGCCTACCGGTGATGGCGAAAAGGTTCTGATCGATGATGCGATCGATTTTTGCGCGGGCGCGGCAACCATCGCGGATCTTTTCAGCGGCCTTGGAACGTTTGCTTTCGCCCTCTGCGGGCCGCGCAAGGTCCTCGCCGTGGAGGCGGCGCGCGATGCGCATCTGGCTTGCAAGGCTGCGGCGAACGCCCGACAGGCACCCGTTCTTACCTTGCACCGGGACCTGTTTCGCAATCCCCTCCAACCTGACGAGGCTGGACGCTTCGGCGCAATCGTCCTGGATCCACCACGGGCCGGGGCTCGAGAGCAGATTTTACAAATTGCAGCCAGCGAAGCGACCCGGGTCGCATATGTCAGTTGCAATCCGGTCAGTTGGTCACGCGATGCGAGGGTCTTGATCGATGCGGGTTTTCGCTTGGAAAAACTGCGCCCCGTCGGCCAGTTTCGCTGGTCGACCCATGTCGAACTGACGAGCTATTTCACTCGCTGATTGCGTAGGGCTTCAAGCAGCTGTTGCTGTAGCCAGCCACTACTGGCTGGGCCGGAATAGGCATGGTCGGCGCCCTTACAAGTCTTGATACGGGTATCGTCGGGGTTCCACCGCTCTGAAAACACTTGGGCCATCCTGTCGTTTCCCGCCAAAAGAATGCTCACCGGCCCTGTGAACTGCGCGAGGCCTCTTTGCACTTCCTGGGAGAGTGAGGAAGGAGCAGACTGGGGCCGAATTGCCTGCTTCAATCCGCGCAGGAGTTTTCTCAGGCTCACCTTGCCGGTAACCAAGCGGAGCAATTCCCGCGGATTTTTCAGCTTTTCTGCATAGCGCGAGCGAACCGCAGATGGTGGAGGGAAATTGCCTTCATCATCTTCAATGGTCCACGGGTTGCTCAATACCAGCCCGTCGCAGCCTACACCCTCGGCAAGCATGAGTGCGCTGGCCGCATCGCAGTTTCCGAACGCGATTACGCGATTGACCTGAGGAGCGATGGCTTTGAAAGCGAGGAGCGCCGAAGCGATATCCGTGCTCGAATTGCGAAAACCGAGATTTTCGCCTTCGCTATCGCCAATACCACGGCGGTCGTATCGGAAGACAGGAAACCCGGCGCGCGCGATTGTCGCAGCAAGGCGTGCTTGGGAATTGAACGCGCCTGCGCGGATTTCATTGCCTCCGCTGACAATCAGGAGACCGGTGGTGCCCGGCGCATTATCCAGCGTCGCTCCGCAGCGTTCACCCTTGCATTCGAAAGACAACGCCATACGGGTCATTTATCGGATGCTCCGCGCGAGACTATGGTAGCGATCGCATCGGCCTGCGTGGGATCCCAATCGTTTTCAGCGCGCAACCATAGAGGCTTTCCGCCGACCATTTCGTGCTCGATAATCTGAGACCCGGGAGGTGGGGAAAACTGCGCGTTTTCCAGCTCTGCGACCAGTTGCGGGCCAAGCGACCACCCGGCCAGTTCGATACCACTATGCCGCGCCGTTTCGAGCAACGTTTCGGCAGTTTCTTGCTTTCCAGCTTCCTTGGCCGACAGTAGACGAGTGCGCACAAGAGAGCGCAGGACCTGCGCCGGCTTGACCGGGGCATAGAGCCATGAGCGTGCATCGGTCGGCACCAGCCAGCACCCTGATCGTACGGCGAGAATATCGGTCGCTGAAATTTGAAAGTAGGCTTCCTGCACGCAGGTGCGCCAGTGTTCGATGGTTTGATGCTCATGGGCCTGCAAGCTCTCGTTGCAGCCGGGGAGATCGGGCAGGAAACTGTCCAACCCGAGCACATCCAATCTACGCATTATTTCAGCAAGTTGGTGGCGAAACTTGTTCGCCTCATCGAGGAGTGGCGCGACAATCAAAACGCGCCTTTTACGGCGGGTATCGGCGCCCATCACCATTTCGTCGGCCATGCCCCCGTCATGTAGCGGACAAGGCCAGGTGGAATACATGTGGCTGCTCAGCCCTCGACAGCCTTGGCTTCGGCGAAGGCTAACAGGCCGCCGTATGTCTCGAGCATTTCGCCATCGACGTCCTCGTCTTCGATGACGATGTCGAGCCGGTCTTCCATTTCTGTCAGCAGGCCAGCCACAGCCATCGAATCCAATTCGGGAAGGTGGCCGAAAAGCCCGGTATCGGCATCGAATGCGTCTACCTGTGTCTGATCCAGGCCGAGTACGTCGCGCAAGATCGCACGAAGGGTCTGGTCGATTTCGCTGCGGCTCGGCCCTGTCGGCTCGGCAGTTGCGGTGTCGGCTGTCATTCCTCGGCGTTCCCCTGTCATGGCGGCGATGCCCTTAGCTGTGCCGATTGTGCGGTGCAAGGTGGCGTATTGCGGCCTTGGCAAGCGCGGGCCAGACCCCCGGCTGTCGCCAATCCAAGCATGTCAGTCGATAGCGCGGCCGATTGATCTCCATCCAATCGCGCTTGTAAGCGTCCGCACCGGTTCCGAAGTCTATCAGTGACACGCCGTCAATATCGATCACATGTTCGAACAGCGCTGCGCTCAGCGTTGTTCCGGCTGAAAGCGGTTTTGCAGCTTCGACGTGCGCCAGCTTGTGAATGTAGGCGGTATCGTTTTCAACCGTCCAGAACTGTGCAGCGACCGGAACCCCGTCTGCGCGTGCTAGCCCCAGGCGAATACGTCCGGCGGCGCCCTCATCGCGAGCGAACCGTTCGAGGATGTCCGGCCGGTCCTCTGACGGCTTCCAGCTTTCGGCGTAGATCGCCTTGTAATCCGCCCAAGCCGCTTCGTCGAACCGGGACAGGATTTCGAGCTCTACCCTTTTCGCTTTCCGCTTCAGCGTCGAGCGCATTTTACCAGGGCGCGAAGCCCAGTATTCGGCAAAGGTGCGACCGTTGAGGGCAAGGACGTGGTTTTCATCGCAGTGCTCGCGAAAGACTATCCATCCGGAGCATCGAAAAGCTTCCTGAAGGCGGCTCAAACTGCCATCTTCATCCGGCAACGGCGCGAAGACGACCTTGCCGGTCTTGGATCGCAAATCTTTTGCTATGGCAGCTAGAAGCGTGGGCTCAGAGCCGATCGGCCGCCAGGTGAAGGTGAACCAGTAGGTCAGGCTTTCAAGACCATTTGTTCGTTGTTTGAGGGCAAGAATTACCCGTTCTTCGCCGCGCTCGGCGACCACGATTAGCGGGTTTTCGAGAAGCGCAAACCACTCCAGCCGGTCGAACGGCCCCTCGGCGGGTACATGCAAGCCTTGCAGTTTGGTAACCGTGTCGTGATAGCGGACTGCAATGTCCAACGGATTTCCCCCGCAGTGGAGCGTTGATGCCTGATTCCACGCCCTATACCCTCGATCAACTGACGGAGCGTGGAGATGCACAGGCGCCTGCGCTTGTGCTGCGTGACCGTACACTTACTTTCGAGGAGTTGAGAAACCGTGTCGCATCGCTGGCAGGGTGGCTAGTTACGAAAGCCGATAGCGGCGCGCGTATCGCCAGTTGGGCGGCGAAAGGGGAGCTAACGTGCATCTTGCCGCTCGCAGCGGCCAGGGCCGGGATGGTTCACGTTCCAATCAATCCACTGTTGAAGCGTGCCCAGGTGAAGCACATTCTGGCCGACAGCGGCGCCGTCGTATTGATCGGGACCAAAGCACGTCTCGCGACGCTCGAAGACAATGACGTCGAAACCGGCTGCGAAATATTCGATGAAAGCGAAGTGCTCGCATGGGCAGTATCGACGGAAACCCCTCTGCCTCCTTCGGATCGGGATCCGGACGAGCTGGCAGCAATCCTCTATACCAGTGGTTCCACCGGCAAACCGAAGGGCGTAATGCTGAGCCATGCGAACATGTGGCTCGGCGCTGTAAGTGTTGCACATTACCTTGGGCTGGCCCCAGACGACGTTACTCTGGCTGTTCTTCCCCTGAGCTTCGATTATGGCCAGAACCAGCTTCTATCGGCCTGGTACGCAGGCAGCTGCGCCGTTCCACTCGATTTTCTTTTTCCCCGCGACGTAGCAAAGGCCTGCGCCAAACACCGGGTAACAACGCTTGCTGCCGTTCCGCCGCTTTGGGTTCAGTTAACCGATCTGGACTGGCCGGAAGAGGCTGTCTCGAGTATGCGGCGTATGACCAATTCCGGCGGCGCACTCACACCGGATCTGGTTCGCAGACTGCGAAGTCTATTCCCCGATGCACACCTTTTCCCCATGTATGGTCTGACGGAGGCATTCCGTTCGACCTATCTCGATCCCGCGCTGGTCGATACTCACCCGACTTCCATGGGAACGGCCATCCCGTTCGCAGAGATCCTGGTAATCGATGAAGAAGGTTCGGTGTGTGACCCTGAACAGGAAGGGGAACTGGTCCATTGCGGCCCCCTGGTCGCGCAAGGCTACTGGCAGGATCCTGTCCGGACCGCTGAACGGTACAAACCCGCTCCTGCTGCATCTCGCTACGGCGGGATCGCCGTTTGGTCAGGCGACAGGGTGAAGCGCGACGAGAGTGGATTGTTGTATTTCGTCGGTCGCCGCGATGCGATGATCAAGAGTTCCGGCAACCGGATCAGCCCCCAGGATATTGAGAGCGCTGCGCTCGCGACCGGTTTCGTAGCGGAAGCGGTTGCTTTGGGGCTGAAAGACGAACGATTAGGCCATGCGATCCATCTGGTTGTCAGGCCTGCTCCCGGTACCACCGACTACCGGAGCGTTTTGCCCGAAGCATTGAAGAAAGAACTGCCGAATTTCATGCAGCCGCACGTATTCCATTGGCGCGAAACCATGCCGATCAATCCGAATGGAAAACTCGACCGGACGGCAATTGCAGCGGAGATCGAAGCGTGAAACCGCTTGGACCGATCCCGGCCGGCTATGAGGCAATAGATGGCGAACTTTGTGTTGCCGGCAAGCCTGTCAGCTATTGGACTGAAAAGGCCGGACGCACACCGCTTTTCGTTTATTCGCGAGAGCGCATTATCGATCGATTTGCCGAATTGCGCTCTGCGATGCCGCAGCGTCTCAAGATAAATTATGCAATAAAAGCCAATAGTTTCGCGCCGATTCTTGATCTTGTCGCGAACCTTGCAGACGGGCTGGACATCGCATCAGGTGGTGAGCTCGACATGGTTCGCGCGACAGACTTCGACATGTCGCGCGTCAGTTTTGCGGGGCCCGGTAAACGGGACATGGAACTCGAGTCAGCAATTGCGTCGGGCGTGACCCTCAATCTGGAAAGCGAAAACGAGGCGCAGCGTTCGCTTGGCATTGCGGAGAAGCTGGGAAAGACACCAAAGTTGGCAATCCGGGTGAATCCGGATTTCGAGCTGAAAGGTTCGGGCATGAAGATGGGGGGCGGACCCAAGCCATTCGGTATCGATGCAGACAGGGTTCCTGCATTGGTACGCCTCCTTCAAGCGGCAGGCGCGGATTTTCGCGGTTTCCATATCTTTACTGGCAGTCAGGCACTTTCTGCAGAAGCAGTAATCGACATGCAGGCCAAGGTGCTGGACTGTGCCGACAGGCTGGCTCGCGAGGCCGAGGTCGCTCTTCCCAAGCTCAACATGGGCGGGGGATTCGGCATCCCCTACTTTCCGGGTGATGAGCCGCTGGACATTCGAAGCGTCGGCAGCGCGCTTGAAGAAAGGTTCGCGACCCTACCCGACACGCTATCCGGAGGAGACCTGTTTATCGAGCTTGGTCGCTACCTCGTGGGAGAAGCGGGAGTTTACCTGACGCGTATAATCGATCGAAAGGTGAGTTACGGGCAAACCTATCTCGTGACGGATGGAGGTCTTCACCATCAACTTGCTGC
>CATMNW010000125.1 GCA_950071875.1 uncultured Erythrobacteraceae bacterium
GTCGGTGAGCAGACTACGCGCCGGGACAAGCAGCCCGATCCGGCCTGAGCGCCCATTACGCAGAAGTTGCTGACGCGCACCTGAAAAGCCGTAGAGTTCCTCGAGCCGTTCGAGACGCAAAGGCTTGAGCGCGCGGGCGATCTCTAGTTCCAGGAGATGCGTAGTCGCACCCGACAGCGCATCTGTGCGCAGTCGCGTATCGGTCAGCACCTCGAAATGCTCGACCGCAATGGTCTCGACCCCTATGTCGAGCGTGCCGGCCTGGCGTGCTGCATCGATCCGCGCTTCGACGAGGCCGAGAAACTCGTCAAATATGCCGTTTTGCAAAGCAATCGGCAACGCGAGGATGCGATTGAGCCAGCGCTGGATTGTTGGCAGGTCATCGACCATCCCGCCGTCGGGCCCTTCGACCCTGAGCCCGCTCAATTCCTCAAACCGAGAAAGCGTAACGGCTTCCAGCTTGCCTGCGAACAACAGGCCGAACCAGCGATGAAGCGCCTCCTTGGCGTAGGTGCTCTCGAGATTGTCGGCAGGATCAAAGAGGTTCTGCCCACCTGTCTGGCGCTGCCCTCGGGTCAGTGCCCCGAGGCTGTCGAGCCGACGTGCAATGGTCGATATAAACCGACGTTCGCCACGCACATCGGTGGTCACCGGGCGGAACAGCGGGGCCGACGCCTGATTGGTGCGGTTGGTACGGCCAAGCCCTTGAATCGCGGCATCGGCCCGCCAGCCCGGCTCAAGCAGGAAGTGGACCCGGCGCATCTGATTCTTTGCCGCGAGGTCGGCATGATAACTGCGGCCGGTGCCACCGGCATCGGAGAAAACCAGAATTCGCTTGGTTCCGTCCATAAAATCTCGCGTCTCGGTGACATTGGCGCGCGGAGAGCGCGACTGGAGCACCTGGCGCCCATCGCGTCCGACGATCAGGCGGCGGGTACGGCCGGTGACTTCGGCGACCTGATCGACACCAAACCGTTCGATGATCGCATCGAGCGCCGTCGCGATCGGCGGCAAGGCACAGAGCTGCTCGATCATGCTATCGCGCGCGGCAAGCGCCGAACGACAGAGAACAGGGGCACCGTTCTCATCACTCATCGGTTCGGACCGGGCATTGCCATTCTCGTCCGTAAACACGGCCATCAACCGAACCGGGAAGCTTTTGGTGAGGTAATCGACCACGTATTCACGGGGGGAAAGATCGATTTCGAGTGCTTCACGTTCCGCATCGGAGAGATCAGCGAGGCGGCGGTTGAGCATGGCTTCGGCGGTCGAGACGAGTTGCACTACAACAGCGTTGCCGTCGGCAAGTGCCGTATCAATCGCAGGCAGCAGGCTCGGCAGCTTCATCGATAGAAGGAGCTGCGCGAAGAAGCGCTGCTTGGTGCCTTCAAACACCGAAAGCGCAGCCGATTTGGCACCTGAATTCAGGGTATCGCCACTGTCAGTGTCGACGATCCGGGTTGCCTCGAGTGCCTCGCGCAGGTTGGCATGAATGATTGCCCAGGCGTCTGCATAGGCGTCATAAACCGCTACCTGGTCGGGGGTCAGGCAATGCTCCAGAATCTCGTACTCAACTCCGGCGAATGAAAGTGCCCTCGCCGCGTACAGTCCGAGTGCCTTCAGATCACGGGCGACCAGTTCCATGGCAGCGATACCGCCAGCGCGGATATCTGCGACAAAGGCTTCGCGATTGGCAAAAGCCGTCTCGGGACCCCACAGGCCAAGGCGGGTGGCATAGGCGAGATTATTGACGTCGGATGCCCCGGTCGCCGATGCGTAGAGCACTCGGGCGCGCGGCAACAGATTCTGGATGCGAACACCGGCAATGCCCTGTTCCGATCCTTTGACCTTACCACGTGAGCCCTCCCCGCCTGCGGCGTTGGCCATCGCATGGGCTTCGTCGAAGACGATGAGCCCGTCGAAGTCCTCCCCTGCCCATTCGAGAATCTGATCGAGCCGGGTCGCGTCGCTTCGACCCGAACGGAGTGTCGGATAAGTCACGAAGAGTATGCCCTCGCGCATCCCGATCGGGACACCGAGCTTCCATTGGCCAAGGGGCTGAACGTCGATGGGAAGGCCGCCGAGCGCGCTCCAATCGCGGCGGGCATCTTCGAGCAAAGCTTCGTTTTTGGAAATCCAGATGTGGCGCCGTTCACCCCTCACCCACCGGTCGAGGATGACAGATGCGACTTGTCTGCCCTTACCTGCGCCAGTTCCGTCACCAATAAAGTAGCCCATGCGGTAGGCGTGCCCTTCGGCGCTCGCCTTCAAGGCGCAGCCCTTGTCGTCGGGCTCGAACCGGCCCGGCAGATCGCGGGCATGCGCGCTTGCGGCATAGATTAGGGTCTCGGCCTGCGCCGCGGATAAGACACCTCCGGCAATGATGCTCGAAGGAAGCTGAGGCACCACTTCGGGCACGGGTGCGGTTATCGAACCCATCGCGACGGACTCGACCAGCGGGGTCGGATGCGGGACAGCATCTGCAATCGAGATCCGGCTCGGTCGGTAAGGCAAATAATGCCCAACCTGGCTTTCGATCGGCGCAGGTGCTTCGAGCGGAGTAAATTCAAGCGGCAGTATCGACGCCGCTGCCGCGGCTGGATGGATCTTAAGTGGAACCGGTTTCGTCCTGTTCGCCACCAGTCGAAGCGGCAAGGCTGGCTTGGTGCCGATGCTGGGTTCGGCGGGCAGGCTTACCCGGTCAGGGAGCATATCGATCAGCAAATGAAGCTCGGCAAAGTTTGCCGGCTGGGCGATGATCGGGCTGTTATCATCCTCAGCCTTGTCGAGAACCACGAGCCGGGTTGAGATAGAGGTGCCCTGCTTGACGAAGCCGCGCTCGATCGTCGCGTTGAGACGCAACGAGACGGGACCGGCGATCCCGACAAGAAACTTCGGAAGCTCGAACCATTCGGGCATCACTGCGACCAGGCGTCCACCAGGCAGAAGGCGCTTCCAGGCAGAACGCAAGTGCCGGTCGCCAGTGCGGCTATCGTGGCCCCTCTCGATACCGTGTGAATAGGGCGGGTTCATCAGCACCACGCTCGGACCCACGTCGGGCGTGAGAAGTTCGTCGATCAGTTCCCCGTCAAATCCCGTGACTGTCGCCTCCGGAAACACGGCGCCCAGGCATTCGCGGCGCAGCGGCGATATCTCGTTGAGAGCAAGACGCGCAGCTGCCTTTGCTGCCCATACGCCCAGCATCCCGGTCCCGGCCGACGGCTCGAGAACCAGTTCATTGGCAGAAATCGCGCATGCCTTTGCAGCCATCCAGGCCAGACGGGGCGGCGTCGCGAATTGTTGCCACTCGATCTGCTCGTCGCTCCGGTTGGACTGGGTCGGGACCAGACCTTCAAGGCGCGTGAAAGCCTCATCGGCAAAGCTGGATGACATTGCAGGTGAGAATTCAGTTGCCTGCGCCAGGAACAACACCTGCGCCAATTCAAGTGCGGCATGGGCATCGCGTACGGACCAGCGTCCTTCGGCGTCGCTACCGCCGAAGTGATCGGCCATTGTTGCATTCACAGTGAGCCGTGAAATTGCTTGATCTGCAGCGAGCCGCGCGGCCAGCGCCCTCGCGGCTGCCAGCACTTGCGGCTCGGCGGGATCGGAGAATGCGAAAGCGGTATTTGCGTGTGACATGAGAGACCTCCTGAAGAGGCCCTGGGTTTGTCCGGGTGTCCGTTCGGATGGATCCGCCCGGGGGCCTCACAAGGCCCCAAGCCCGCTTTCCTCTCACCGACATTCAGACCGCAGCTCGGACTGAGCGCATGAGCACATCATTCCAGTCGTCGCCGGTTAGCTCCGGACGCCTGGTGACAATCAGCCGCCCTTCGCAAGCGTAGGCCTCTCGCGCACGCTCTTCAGCAAGGTGCCCGCCCGCATCATTGTCGACAAAGAGATACAGCTGGTGCACCGATTCCGGGATTGTGGCCAAGCCGAAGCGTTCGTTTCCTAGCGTCGCCCAGCAGGGAACCTTGAACATTTGCATCGCTGAGAGGGCCGTTTCATTTCCCTCTGCGAGGCCAAGGCGTCCCCCATTCGGGTACGCGAAACGCACCGCCCCAGAACCGGGGCTGCCTAACGCACGCCTGGGCTGATCGAAAGAAGCCAAGCTGGTTTTGTCGAGGTCAAGGAAGGAGCGGTGCAGCGCCAGAATTCCGGCATCATTGCGCACGGCCGCCACCATCGCGGGTAGAAACCGGACAGCACCCTTTGGCCCAAGCGGCATACGCGGGTGGAAACGCAGCTCCGGCGAAGAAATCGTGATGCCTCTGGACACGAGGTACTTCTCGGCGGGGCTACCGGTGATGGTCGACGCCTCACGCCAAAGCCTCAGCGCATTGCGATTGGCGACTTCCTCGCGCGGTTCGGTCACGATCGGACCACTCGTGCCATCGAACAGGTCCGCAATTCGTATTCCGAGCCCGGCCATGGCTTCTATCACCGCCTCGTTCGTGCAGCCGGCAAAGCAATGAACGAGGATTGCACGCTTTCCGAGCGTGATGCTTAGCGAAGGAGTGCGGTCGTCGTGGGCCGGGCAGCAGCACATTCCGCGCGAACGCGACCAGGCACCGCCCAGCTGCTCGACTATCTTGCGCGCGCGGTTTTCCAGTTGCCCGCCTTGGAATCGGGATGATCGGTGTTGGTGCATGGGGCATCTCCATCGTAACGTGCCTCCACCCGCGCAGCCTCCGCTCTGCGTCGCTGACGTTTCATTTTCCTACATCAGATGTTCTATATATGTTCTTTCCCGATTCGACCATTAAAGGATTCGGGAATGAGACTGAAATGGGCAGTAGCCGCAGTGGCAACGGCAGGACTTGGGTTCGTCCTCCCCGCTCACGCGCAGGAACTTGAGCCCAATCAGATGACCGTTGCCTCGGAGTTGACGACCGACGGCTTCCGCGTTGCAGAAGGAACCGATGGCTTCCTTCTCGTCGAACACGGCATTTGGAGAAAGCCTCCAACGGCCTCGTCCGAGCCGCCGGCTACCGATGCGGGTCGAACCTATCTGCCCTATCGATATCCAAAGCCCCAAGGCAGCGCGCCATCGGGCTTCCGTCGGGCAAGCTACCTTCCTCATGTTTACGCTGCTGAGGCTCAATACTCGCTACCAAGCGGCCTTCTCGACGCTCTTGTATGGACGGAATCACGATATAATCCGATGGCCATCAGCAAGGCCGGGGCCGCAGGCTTGGGGCAATTGATGCCAGGGACAGCGCGGGACCTTGGCGTTTCAAATCGCTCCGATCCCAAGGCAAACATCTTGGGTGCGGCCCGATACCTACGCCAGATGCTGGACAAGTTCGGGGTGGTTCATCTGGCCCTCGCCGCATACAACGCAGGTCCAGGTGCCGTCGAGCGCGCAGGCGGTATTCCTCGCAATGGCGAGACGCCGGCCTATGTGCGCGAAGTGCTGCGCCATTGGCGTTTTTGAACGGGGGGTGTTGTGAGCGCGGGTCGAATACGCGTCTCGGGAATTTTAAGCCGCGGTAGACGCGGGATGTTCCTGACCACGACAGACGAAGTCGTCTGGATCATCGAGAGCGAAGAACCCGAATGCGAATTCGTCGGATCAGCGGTGATTGTCGAGGGGGTTGTCGCAGGTCGAGATCGTTTGCGCGCAGACTGGATTGGACTGGTCTGATCGAAGCCATAGTTATCAGGCTGCGCGCTTCCCTGCCTTCTTGATGTCGATCACCTTCCCGCCGCTCAGATAGTCAGCCCAGTCCTGCATCATCCGGCGCCGAGGAGCCAGGTATTCAGCGGCATTGTAAGCTCCACGCACGTCGTTTTTCTCCGAATGCGCGAGCTGTAGTTCGACCCAATCCTCATGGTATTTCCTGATCCACATGGGCGGCTTACCGAACTCGACCAACTGCTCATTGGCCCAGGTGCTCGCCAAGCCCCGGAAGCCGTGTACGGTTTGGCGGCTGTGGTATCCGAGGCGATAGAGCGCGTAGATCATTGTGTTCTCTGAAAGCGGCTTGTTCGGGCCGTTGCCCGGGAAGAGAAACTCGTCAGCCGCTGCTGCTATCATAGATTTCGCGATGTGCGTTGCCTGCTGCGAGAGGGGCACCAAATGTTCTCGTCCCATCTTCATTCGCTCTGCTGGTATGCGCCAGACAGGTGATTTGCCGCCCAGGTCTTCAAACTCGGATTTGGCGGCGAAACGCAGTTCCTTGGTTCGAACCCAAGTCAGGAGCGCAAAGAGAACTGCGTCACGGGTGATCGCGGACCGTCGTTCGCCCTCTTCCTGATAGGCATGCAGCTTCTCGATAAATGCGGGCAATTCGCTGAGCGGCAACCGGCTCATATGCTTCACTCTTGGTCGCGGCTTTAGCGCCCCACGCAAATGTGTCGTCGGATCGTTCGACGCCAGACCACACGCGATTGCGAACTGGAAGACTTGCCCCACCCCTTGCTTTGCACGGCGGCTGATATCGAGCGCGCCTCTTGCTTCGATCTTGCGGATCATTGCCAGGACATCAGGCGCCGTGATTTCATACACGAGTTTCTCACCGATGGCTGGAAAGACGTCCCTTTCCATGCGCGACCAGACGCGTTCGGCGTGCGCGGCATTCAACGCGCTCTTTCGATTTTCATGCCAGCGCTTTGCGACCTCGAAGAAGGTGGCTCCCTCCTGCGAGATCACTTCCCCCTTGGATTTCATTGGATCCTTGCCCTCGGCTAGCAACGCCTTTGCGGCTGTGCGCTTGTCGCGCGCGGCAGCTATCCCGAGATCTGGGTAAGCGCCGAACGAGAGCAACTTCTCCTTGCCCGCGAAGCGGTACTTCATCCGCCATAACTTTGACCCGTTCGGCTGGACGAACAGGAATAAGCCCTCCCCGTCGGCCAGCTTGTAGGCGCGCTCGCGTGGCTTGGAATTTCGGGCCTGAATCTCCGTGAGAGGCATTGGGGGTATCGCTCCTTTCCGATACTCCGCGAAAATACCCCCAAAATACCCCCACACCAAATCTGGCTGCATGTGGAAGACCATGGGCGCATGCGGACGCGAATCACCCGCAACCCTCTGCTTTTCTTTCGATTTTTGGAAAAATGCGGAAGCTAGTGGAAGCTTCCGGATCAAGGAATGGTAGCGGAGGAGGGACTCGAACCCCCGACACGCGGATTATGATTCCGCTGCTCTAACCACCTGAGCTACTCC
>CATMNW010000126.1 GCA_950071875.1 uncultured Erythrobacteraceae bacterium
AGCGCGGTCGCAGCAAGGGCAGCCGTAGCGAGGAATCGAAAAGTCATGCGGTCCAGTCCAGCCAGCGGTTCCAGAAAGTCTCGCGGCGCCTGGCCGAGCGGGCGAGATTGCGCAGGTCGGGCGCAGGAAGCAGCGCCACGGATTTGCCCGCGCAGTCGATGGTCAAGGGCGCGCGCGCATCTTCGGTCGATCTGCCGAACAGTGCGAGCTGTTCGCGGCCGAACAGGATCACACGTTCGGGCGCGGCGAGCGCAATATGGTGCCTGGTAACCTCGCCGAGACCCGCGGCGGCCAACTTATCCCATTCGGGCATGGCCATCGGTGCGGGCAAGGCGGTGGCGAAATAGGCCTCGTGTCCGGCAATGCCCATCGCGCCAAGCAGAGCGCGGACAAATTTGCCGGCCTCGCCGGTAAGAAGGCCTTCACGATCGGTCTCGAACGGCTGGGGCAGGACCAGCATGACCTTTGCAGATGCAACCCCGGCAGGCGGTACACGGCGGTCAAGGGCACCTTCCGCAAGTGAAGGCTCGCTCATCCACCATTCGCGAAATTTTTCGAGAGTATCGGGCATGGCAGCGATATCGATTGACTGCGCGGCATTGCCGGGCCGGTCGAGAGCTCGCTCCAATGCGTTCTTGCGTACTATTTTCGGCGGTGGCGGCGGGGGCGGGGCCGCTACGTCTTTCTCGGCTTCGGGCTCTGCCAGCCAACCGCTAGGTTCGTCCGAAAAATCGGCATCGACACCTGCTTCACGCCACCAGTCGAGCGCCCCTTCGAGGGTTTCAAGCGCGTCGAATTCGCGCGAGTCCGGAGGTTGAGCCTGTATCATTCCTTTGCCGCGGGTCTTGACCTCTAAAGCGCCACCAATCAAGGCATTCACAACAGTTACGCGACGAAAAGAGAGAGACATGAGCGAACGCGAATCCATGCCCTGCGACGTCGTCATCATCGGGGGCGGCGTGGCCGGCCTCGGGGCGGCAATCCGGTTGAAGCAGATCAACGAGGAACTCGAGGTCGTGGTGCTCGAAAAGGGCAGCGAAATCGGCGCGCACATCCTTTCGGGCGCGGTTGTCGACCCGATCGCGCTGGACGAGCTTCTTCCCGAATGGCGGGACATGGATTGCCCGATGGCGCAAACGCCGGTCGGCGAAGACCTGTTCTATACGATCAGCGAAACCGGCGCCTCGGCCATGCCGCACATGATGTTCCCGCCCTTCATGTCCAACGAAGGCTGCTACACCGGCTCGCTCGGCAATCTGTGCCGCTGGCTTGCCGAACAGGCCGAGGGGCTTGGCGTGATGGTCTTCCCCGGCTTCCCGGCCGCCGAAGTCATGTTCGACGAAAACGGCGCGGTTTCCGGCGTCATCACTCAGGACATGGGTATCGCTGCCGACGGTTCGCAGAAGGGCGAATACGAACCGGGCATGGAAATTCATGCGAAATACACGCTGTTTGCCGAAGGCGTGCGCGGCAACTTGACCAAGCAGATGAAGGCGAAGTTCGATCTGGAGGCGGATTGCCAGCCGCAGGTTTACGGCATCGGCATCAAGGAACTGTGGGACATCGATCCCGAGCTCCACGAACCTGGCAAGATCGTCCACACGCAGGGCTGGCCGCTGAATGAAAGTGGCAGCAATGGTGGCGGCTTCCTCTACCACCAGGCTAACGGCCAGGTCGCCCTGGGCCTCGTCACATGGCTCGATTATTCGAACCCCTATGTCTCTCCCTACCAGGAATTCCAGCGCTGGAAGCACCACCCGCTGATTGCCGATACGCTGAAGGGCGGCAAGCGTGTCGCCTATGGCGCGCGCGCGATCAACGATGGCGGTTGGCAGAGCGTGCCCAAGCTCGCCTTCCCGGGGGGCGCGCTGATCGGTTGTGCAGCGGGCTTCGTCAACGTGCCGCGCATCAAGGGCAGCCACACCGCGATGAAGAGCGGAATGCTGGCCGCCGAAAGCATCGCTGCGGCAATCGCTGCCGGTCACGAAAAGACCGAGCTGATGGATTACGACGCGAACCTGCGTGACAGCTGGATCGCGAAGGAACTGAAGCAGGTCCAGAACGCCTTGCCCGCGATCGAGAAATACGGTGCCGACATCGGTACCGTACTGGGCGGGATCGACATGTGGATGCGCTATCTCAAGATCGGCCTGCCGATCTCGATGAAGCACCACCGCGACTGCGAAGCGCTCAACCGGGCTGATCTTTACCAGCCGATCGACTATCCAAAGCCCGACGGCGTGCTCAGCTTCGACCGGCTGACCAATGTCGCCTTCAGCTACACCAATCATGCCGAAGACCAGCCGGTCCACCTGCAAGTCAAGGATATGGAGCTGCAGAAAGAAAGTGAGCTGGGCGTATATGCCGGTCCCTCGACGCGCTATTGCCCCGCAGGCGTCTACGAATGGCTGGTGGACGACGAAACCGGCGAGCCGAAGTACCAGATCAACTCGCAGAACTGCGTCCACTGCAAGACCTGCGACATCAAGGATCCCAACCAGAACATCAACTGGGTAACGCCCGAAGGCGGGGGCGGACCGAATTATCCGAATATGTGATCGTTGGCGTCGCTTCCTCCATCATTGCGAGGATGAGGCGACGCGGCAATCCGGGGAATCGCTTTGGATTGCACCGCTTCGCTCGCAATGACGAGGGAGCCTGAGGGTGGCTACTGAAACCGCCTACGCCAAGATCAACCTTGCGCTGCATGTCCGCAAGCGGCGCGAGGACGGGTATCACGAACTCGAAACGCTCTTCGCTTTCGTCGATGCGGGCGATGTGCTGATCGCGAACCCGGCCGCGCAAGACAGCGTGCGGGTGGTCGGCGAATTTGGGGGCGGGCTGGACGATCCCTTCGACAATCTCGTCGCCAAGGCGCTGGGCAAGCTTCCGCGCGCCGATGGTCTTGCGATCACTCTTGAAAAGAACCTGCCCGTTGCGGCGGGGCTTGGCGGGGGATCGGCCGATGCGGGCGCGGTTTTCCGTATCATAAAGGAACGCTATGGCCTGCCCGATGACTGGCATGCACGGGCCACTGCGCTCGGCGCCGATGTCCCGGCCTGCGTAGAAAGCCGCACCTGTATCGGGCGCGGGACGGGCACCGAACTCGAAACCGCCGACAATAGTCTTGCGGGCACTCCCGTCCTGCTCGCCAATCCACGAGTTCCGCTTTCGACCGGTCCGGTATTCAAGCACTGGGACGGCAGGGATCGCGGGCCGTTGCCGCAAGGTGACGTTCGAAAAATCGCGCACGAAGGCCGCAACGATCTCGAAGCTCCGGCTATCTCGCTGTGCCCGCAGATCGGCGGCGTTCTGGAAGCCCTGCGCGGAACTTCGCCGTTTCTCGCCCGTATGTCAGGCTCTGGGGCGACGTGTTTCGCGCTCTACGACAGCGCGTCCGCTCGCGACGAAGCTGCCCGGCATATAGCTGAACGCCACCCTGGCTGGTGGCAGATGAAAGGGTTCCTGAGATGATGATCGACAACCTTCCCTACCGCCAGGTCGGCGCTGAAGACCTGCGTGCGGGAGGACTGCTGTGCGTTGCCGACCATGCATCCAATTACGTCCCCGAAGAAATCGACCTGGGGATCGATCCCAAGCTGCTGAACGAGCACATCGCGGTCGATATCGGCGTCGAGGGTATCGCCGACCGGCTAGCGCGCCGTCACAATATTCCCGCCCATATCGCCACCGTCAGCCGTCTGGTGTGCGACCTGCACCGGCGCGAAGACGAACCGGGAGTGGTGCCCACCGAAAGCGATGGCAAACTTATTGCCGGTAACATCGGTGCAGATCTCGAAGCCCGGCTGAACCGCTTCCATCGTCCCTATCACAACGCGCTGGGCGATTTGATCGGACGTCTCCGTCCCAAGATGATCATCGCGCTACACAGTTTCACCCCGACCCTCGACACCAGCGACGAGGAGCGGCCCTGGGAGGTCGCACTGCTTTACAACCAGGACGACAGAGCCGCTCGCCATGCCATTCGCCTGTTCGGCGAGCAGGGCCTCACCGTGGGCGACAACCAGCCCTATTCGGGCAAGCAGTTGAACGCGACGATGGACCGCCATGCTGAAGCCAATGGCATTCCCTACTGTACGGTCGAAATCCGGCAGGACCAGATTGCCAACGAAGCTGGCCAGGCGCGCTGGGCTTTGATGCTGGCCGATGTCATGGGACGCGTTGCGCTCGAGGTCTAAAGGCCAGCTTGGCCCGGCTGCCAGCAAACTTCCGTTAGCGGGAAGCTCCGTCTCTGCTAGGCTGGAATTCCAAGCCAAGAGAGATCTGCCATGCCTGCCTATCGTTCACGCACAACCACTCACGGCCGCAACATGGCGGGTGCTCGCGGATTGTGGCGCGCAACGGGCATGAAGGACGGCGACTTCGGCAAGCCGATCATTGCCGTCGTCAACAGCTTCACGCAGTTCGTGCCAGGGCATGTGCATCTCAAGGATCTGGGTCAGCTTGTTGCACGCGAAATCGAAGCAGCGGGCGGGGTCGCGAAGGAATTCAACACGATCGCGGTCGATGACGGGATCGCGATGGGTCATGACGGGATGCTCTATTCCCTTCCCAGCCGCGACCTGATTGCCGACAGCGTCGAATATATGGTCAACGCGCATTGCGCCGATGCGATGGTGTGCATTTCCAATTGCGACAAGATCACGCCAGGAATGCTTATGGCAGCCATGCGCCTGAACATCCCTGTCGTCTTCGTTAGCGGTGGGCCGATGGAAGCCGGCAAGGTGGTGGTGAAAGGCAAGGAGGTGGCACTCGACCTCGTCGATGCAATGGTCGCCGCTGCGGATGAAAGTTACACCGACGAAGAGGTCACGGCGATCGAACAGAACGCGTGTCCGACCTGTGGTTCGTGCAGCGGTATGTTCACTGCCAATTCCATGAATTGCCTGACCGAGGCGCTTGGCCTGTCGCTGCCGGGTAATGGTTCGACACTGGCGACTCATGCCGACCGCAAGAGCCTGTTCGAACGGGCAGGGCGCCTCGTGGTAACGCTGGCCAAGCGCTATTACGAAGAGGACGACGAAAGCGTCCTGCCGCGGACCATCGCCAGTTTCGAGGCTTTCGAAAACGCAATGAGCCTCGATATCGCCATGGGCGGATCGACCAATACCGTGTTGCATCTGCTTGCAGCTGCGCATGAAGCGGGGGTCGACTTTACCATGCAGGATATTGACCGCCTTTCCCGCAAGGTACCGTGCCTGTCGAAGGTCGCCCCGGCAAAAAGCGACGTTCACATGGAAGACGTGCACCGCGCCGGCGGCATCATGGCTATCCTGGGCGAGCTTGAGAAAGCCGGATTGCTCCATACCGCATTGCCGACAGTCCATAGTCCCACGATGGGCGATGCGCTGGACGATTGGGATATCGGCCGTACGCAAAACAACAAGGTACGCGAATTCTATTCGGCTGCCCCGGGCGGTGTGCCGACCCAGACTGCCTTCAGCCAGTCGCGCCGCTGGGAAGAGCTCGATATCGATCGGAAGAACGGGGTCATCCGCAGTGCCACCCATGCGTTCAGCAAGGATGGCGGCCTCGCCGTGCTGTACGGCAATATCGCGCGCGACGGGTGTATCGTGAAGACTGCCGGGGTGGACGAAAGCATCCTCGATTTTTCCGGCCCGGCAAAGGTCTATGAAAGCCAGGACGATGCGGTCACCGCCATACTTACCGGGCAGGTGGTCGAGGGCGACGTCGTAGTTATCCGATATGAAGGGCCACGCGGCGGGCCGGGCATGCAGGAAATGCTTTATCCCACCAGCTACCTCAAATCGAAGGGACTGGGAGCGGGTTGCGCTCTGCTTACGGACGGGCGATTTTCGGGCGGCACGTCGGGGCTATCTATCGGCCATGTTTCCCCGGAAGCCGCAGAAGGCGGCGCGATCGCCTTGGTCGAAGACGGCGATCGGATCGAGATCTCGATCCCCGAACGCACTATCAATCTTGCCGTATCCGATGAAGTACTGGCGCAGCGCCGGGCGGCGATGGAAGAAAAGGGCTGGCAACCTGCCGGACCTCGTGAACGCCGCATTTCGCCGGCGTTGGAAGCCTATGCCGCCATGACGACCAGCGCGGCGCGAGGAGCTATCCGGGACGTTTCGCAAATCAAACGCTGAGACTTGCCGCAAGGGCTCACGCGTGGCAGCGGCAGGCATATGGTTTTCCCGCGCATCCCTTTATTGTTGCTCGTCGCGCTATCGGCGTGCGAGCAAGCGCCGGGCATCGAAAGCGAAGGGGGCAAAGTCGTCTCCTGCGCCCTTTCGGGCGCAACCGATTTCTCAAGTGAGTGCCGCCTCGTCGAGAAAGGGGAGGGCCGAACGGCCTACTTCGTTATGCGCCACACGGACGGTGGTTTCCGCAAACTTGCCCTTGCAGAAACGCCAGCAGGATTTGTGGAATTCGACGGATCCCAGTCGGCCGAGAGCTGGCGTGAAGGCGAGATGGTGGTGTTGCAGATCGGGGCGGACCGATATCGGTGGAAGGAGACCGGACGTGAGTGATCCGGTCCTATCGGTCGAAGAAATGCGTGCGGCCGAGCACGCCGCAGTAGCGTCCGGGGTCAGCGAATGGGAACTGATGCAGCGCGCCGGACAAGGCGCGGCCAACTGGGTCATGCGCATGGCTGCGGGAAGGCCGGTCACGGTCCTTTGCGGACCCGGCAACAATGGTGGCGACGGCTATGTCATCGCCAGCGTCCTGCATCGCAAAGGCTATGCAGTTAAGGTCATTGCGCCAGAAGAGCCGGGTACCGAAACGGCGCGTAAGGCGCGATCTGCATTTGACGGCCCGGTGTATGCCGAAGCCGACTTCGACGATGCTGTTATTGTCGACTGTCTGTTCGGCTACGGCCTCTCGCGACCGGTTGAAGGCGAGTTTGCAAAGATACTGGACGATCTGGCTGTAAGCCATTGTTCCAAAATAGCTGTCGATGTTCCAAGCGCGGTTGCGAGCGACGACGGCGAAATTCTCGGTCCGCTTCCACAATACGATCTGACGTTGGCATTGGGGGCCTGGAAACATGCGCACTTCCTGATGCCTTCGATGACTGCGATGGGCGTACGGCGACTGGTGGATATCGGGCTCGACTGCGCCACCGGATCAGCATTTCTCGCGC
>CATMNW010000127.1 GCA_950071875.1 uncultured Erythrobacteraceae bacterium
CGACAATGCCAGCGTGGGCTGCGCGATGTAATTTTCAGGCTTGGCGACAATCTTGGCGCGAAATTCCTCGATTTCCTTCTTGGTCGCGCTCGGCCCGATCAACATTCCGTATCCGCCGGATCCGTGAACTTCCTTCACCACCAGTTCGGCGAGGTTATCGAGCACATATTTGCACGTATCTTCATCTGCACACCGATGGGTTTCGACATTCGGAAGCAAGGGTTTCTCGCCGGTGTAGAATTCGACGATTTCGGGCATGAAGGAATAGATCGCCTTGTCGTCGGCAACCCCGGTGCCCGGAGCGTTGGCTATGGTTACGCCGCCACTGCGATAAACGTCCATGATGCCCGGCACGCCCAGCACGCTGTCTTCGTCGAACGTCAGCGGATCGAGAAAATCGTCATCCACGCGGCGATATATGACATCCACCGGCTCGTAACCGCGCGTCGTGCGCATCGCCACGCGTCCGTTCATCACGCGCAGATCGCTGCCTTCGACAAGTTCGGCGCCCATCTGGTCGGCCAAGAAGGCGTGCTCGAAATAGGCGGAATTGTAGATCCCCGGCGTCAGGACGGCGACCGTCGGCTTGCCCTTCGTGCAGTCGGGTGCGCAGGCAGCAAGGCTCTTTGCAAGGCGGCGCGGATAGTCCGAGACACTTTCCACGGGCACGCGCATGAACAGCTCGGGAAACATTGCCATCATGGTCTCGCGATTTTCGAGCATGTAGCTGACGCCGGACGGTGTGCGGGCATTGTCTTCCAGCACGTAGAATTCGTCAGGCCCCGTACGAACAAGGTCGATACCGACGATATGCGTGTAAACGCCCCCGGGAGGCGTAAAACCGACCATGTGCGGCAACCATGCCGCGTTCTGGCTGAACAGCCGTTCCGGTATGCGCCCGGCACGGATGATTTCCTGCCGGTGATACAGGTCGTGCATGAAAGCGTTGAGGGCCGATACCCGCTGCTCGATCCCGCGGGTCAGCTTGCGCCATTCTGCCGCAGTTATGACACGTGGGACCATGTCGAACGGGATCAGGCGCTCTTCGGCCTCATCCTCGCCATAAACATTGAAAGTTATGCCGGTTTTTCGGAAATTCGTTTCAGCTTCTGCATGCTTACGGCGCAGCAGGGCATTTTGCTGTTCGTCGAACCAGTGGCAGTAGCCTTCGTAGGCGTCGCGCACACCGCCATCCGGCTGGTGCATCTCGTCGAAGTATCTCGCGTTGCCGGTCATGATCCCCCTGGGTCGGCCCGGCACATCGTGCGCCATGCACCTATACTACAATATAAGCACTCAACCCTCGTCAAGTTCCGACAGGACTGCCCGCACCGCCTCGTGGGTCAGCACGAAACCCATGTGCGAGCACCGCAACGCCACTGCCCGGTCGCGTTCGCCAGGTCGGCCACAGGCCGCTCGCGGATGAACGATACCGTCGAGCGGGCTCCAGAACGCCACCGTTTTCACAGGTGGTTTTTCATGCGGGATCGCATCGATCTCGGGTTCGTCGACGCGGTGCCCGGCGATCGCCTGGTATGCCCGCCAACCGTTATTGGCGCGTGGCGAACCCGAAAAAGGCGAACCCATCGTGACCACCTTGGAAACCTTGTCGGGATGAGCCTTCGCCAGTTCGCGCGCCATTACGCCGCCCAGGCTCCAACCGACAAGCACCAAAGGCTCCTGCGTGCGCCGGTATACGTCGACCAGGCGGTTTTCGACCTTGCGAAAGCGTGCTTCGGTCGCACCGAGATTGTAGCCAAGCCCCCATTTTTTCGTGATGTGGCCAGCTTTTTCCAGCTTTCGAGCCATCCATCGCATGCGGATCGGATGGGCTCCGAAACCGGGCAACAGCATGACCGTTTTCGGAATGCGCGCTTTGCCGATTTCCAGCGGTTTGCCGATCACCCGGCGCAGCGGTTCGAGCGGCCACAGGAATTCGCGCAGCAGAAGCTGCCAATGCGGTCCGCGTCCGTCATCCGGACACGGTTCCGCCGCCAGGGCCCATCGGCGAGCGATTTCCTCGCGATTGACCAGCGCGGCGTCTTTGAACGGTAATACTGACATCACCGCGTAATAATGCGCGATGTTGCTGAATGGCTCCCGAATTTGTTTCCGGTCGTCTAAGCGTCGCAATCCCCGATGCGTTCTTGCGAACTTTTCATCGTCATCTTCATCGACTGGCCGTCCGGACCCCGGGCATCCATGACCATGGTCATGTTCGACGACGTGGCGCTGCCGGTACCGGTCAGCGTCATACGGGCTTCGCCCTCCCCTTCGGCGCTGCAGTTCATGATCGCGTCGATGCTGCCCCCATCGGCATCGAATTTCTCGAATGTGCAGTCAGACCCGCCGTCTTGTGCCTGCCGCGCCATCTCTTCGAAACCTTGGTCGGCTTCTTCTTGGGTAAGACAGAATTCATGGCTTTGCGGCCCACGATCGAACATTCCGCGCATCATGTCCTGCACCTGCTGCGGGGCGTCGGGCATTTCGACGTCGACGAATTCGACCGTTGCCCGGTACTGCCCGGGTTGAGGCTTGACGATGTCGCCGGTTTTCGCGGCTGCTTCTTCCATGGTGATCTCGCCGTCGCCATCGGCATCGGCACTGCTGTTACCGCCGCAGGCCGCAAGGGCGATGGTGGCGGCGGTGGCGAATACGATACGGCGCATAGTCTTGTCTCCCCGGATTGCGCGCGTGAAGCTAGCAGTTGAGGTGGCGTGTGCAAGGACCGTTGCGCCAGCACCACGTGTTCCCCATATGTGCGCGCATGAACGAACTTGTCATCCGCCGCGGCCTCGAAGAACCCGACACGACAGGAGAGTTCGTACCGCACAAACCGGCACGTCCCGAAAAATCGATGCCGGGCAAGAAGTTCAAGCTGGTCAGCGATTATACGCCCTCCGGCGATCAACCGACAGCAATCGCCGAGCTTACCGGTGCGGCAAAGGAAGGCGACCAGACGCAGGTGCTTCTGGGGGTTACCGGTTCGGGCAAGACTTTCACCATGGCCAAGGTCATCGAGGAACTGCAGCGCCCGGCCCTGATCCTGGCGCCGAACAAGATCCTTGCAGCCCAGCTCTATGGCGAATTCAAGAGCTTCTTCCCCGAGAATGCGGTCGAATATTTCGTCAGCTATTACGACTACTACCAGCCTGAGGCCTACGTCCCGCGGTCCGACACCTACATTGAGAAGGAAAGCTCGGTGAACGAGGCGATCGACCGGATGCGCCACTCGGCCACCCGCGCGCTGCTCGAACGTGACGATGTGATCATCGTGGCCTCGGTCTCTTGCATCTACGGTATCGGCTCGGTCGAGACGTACTCAGCCATGATCTTCGATATCAAGAAGGACACGCAGGTCGATCAGCGCGAATTGATCCGCAAACTCGTGGCGCTGCAATACAAGCGTAACGATGCTGCCTTTGCGCGCGGCAACTTCCGGGTCCGCGGCGATAATCTGGAGATCTTCCCGAGCCACTACGAGGACATGGCCTGGCGCATCAGTTTCTTCGGTGATGAAATCGAAGAAATCAGCGAATTCGATCCGCTAACAGGCAAGAAGGGCGCGACCCTCGACAAGGTGCGCGTTTATGCAAATTCGCACTACGTCACCCCCGGCCCGACGATGAAACAGGCCAGCGAAGCCATCAAGTTCGAGCTGCAGGAGCGCCTCAAGGAACTCGAAGAAGAAGGCAAGCTGCTCGAACACCAGCGATTGGAACAGCGCACGAATTTCGATCTCGAGATGATTGCCGCCACCGGCAGTTGTGCTGGGATCGAGAATTACAGCCGCTTTCTTACCGGGCGTTTGCCCGGCGAACCGCCGCCGACGCTGTTCGAATACCTGCCCGAGAACGCACTGCTGTTCGTCGACGAAAGCCACCAGACAGTGCCGCAGATTGGCGCGATGGCCAAAGGCGACCATCGTCGCAAGATTACGCTTGCCGAATACGGCTTCCGACTGCCCAGTTGTATCGACAACCGCCCGCTGCGTTTCAACGAATGGGACGCGATGCGCCCGCAAACCTTCTGCGTATCAGCGACCCCGGGCACGTGGGAGATGGAACAGACCGGCGGCGTTTTTGCCGAGCAGGTTATCCGGCCCACCGGGCTCATCGATCCGCCTGTCGAAATCAAGCCGGTGGAAGACCAGGTCCAGGATTGCATCGAGGAGTGCAAGAAAACCGCGCAGCTGGGCTACCGCACACTGGTCACCACGCTGACCAAACGCATGGCGGAAGACCTCACCGAATTTATGCACGAAGCGGGCGTGAAGGTCCGGTACATGCACTCCGATGTCGAGACGCTGGAGCGTATCGAACTCATCCGGGACCTCCGGCTCGGCGTTTACGACGTGCTGGTGGGCATCAACCTGCTGCGCGAAGGCCTCGACATTCCCGAGTGCGGACTGGTCTGCATCCTCGATGCCGACAAGGAAGGCTTCCTGCGATCCGAGACAAGCCTCGTCCAGACCATCGGCCGCGCTGCGCGCAATGTCGAAGGCCGCGTCATTCTCTACGCCGATCGCGTAACCGGAAGCATGGAACGCGCGATGGCGGAAACCGACCGCCGCCGCGAAAAGCAAAAAGCCTATAACGAAGAGCACGGCATCACGCCGAAAACGATCAAGCGTAACATCGCCGATATCGTCGCGCATACTGCCGCACAGGACGGGGTCACAGTCGATACGGGCGACGACGAACGAAACAATCTCGTCGGTCACAATCTGCGCGCCTATATCGAGGACCTCGAAAAGCGCATGCGCAATGCCGCAGCCGATCTCGAATTCGAGGAAGCAGGGCGCCTGCGCGACGAAATCCGCAAGCTCGAGAATGACGAACTCGGCCTTGGCGAGGAAGAGAAGAAGGCTCCGCGCGTTGGTCGCAGCGATGCTGGGCGTCCGGGAACGCGCAAGACGCGATATGGCAAGACCCGTTACAAACGCATGGGTGGCAAGCCTTAGCTTTACCCGGGCGGGACTGGTTGCCATAGAATTGCCCCATGAACATGCGTCTGCTCGCCGCTTCTGCGGTTCTCGCCTTTTCCGCCCCGCTGGTTGCGCAGGACAAACCTGCGTCTGACGCCGAAAAAGCGGCGCCGGTTGATGCGCAGGTCAAGGCCCGGGACCTGGTGGGCACTTTCGGCGGTCAGCGCATTGCCTACCGAGCGACTGTGGCGGAAACGGTGATATCCTCGGATGATGACGCGCCCGAAGCGGTCATAGTCACCACAAGCTATGTCAAAAGTCCGCGTGACACCTCCCGGCCCGTGTTTTTCATCTACAACGGCGGACCGGGTTCGGGATCGGTCTGGTTGCAGATGGGCGCATGGGGTCCCAAACGCGTGGCAATACCTTCCGATGCGCGCGACGATGGCGCCCCGCCCTACCCCATCCTCGACAATCCCGACAGCCTGCTAGATGTCGCGGATCTCGTCTTTATCGACCCCCCGGGCACCGGCTTCAGCTATCTCACCCCCGGCACCGATCCGAAAAAATATTACGGTCTGAGAGAAGACGCCGGCGCCGTGGCCGAAGTCATCCGCCGCTGGAACAGCCCCAAATATCTCGGCGGCGAAAGCTACGGAACGACGCGGACCGCGATGGTGGTTGATGAACTGGAAGGCGGAACATTCAACGATGTCGGCCTGAACGGCCTGATACTGGTTTCGACGATCCTGGACTTTGCCGCACGCGAACCCACTCCGGGCAATGAAATGGCGTATGTGGTCACCCTGCCGAACATGGCGGCGGCGGCTTATTACCATGGCAAGGTGCAGGCCCCATCCGTAGCGGCCATCGCTGAAGAGGCGCGCCAGTTCGCCATCGGGCCGTTTGCCACCGCTTTGCTCAAAGGACAGGACCTGCCCCAGACCGAGCGTGCTGCCGTCAGGGCCGAACTTTCTCGCCTTACCGGATTGTCCGAAGATTATCTCGACCGCGCGAACCTGCGCGTCACCGCGCCGCGTTTCTACAAGGAACTGCTGCGCGATCGCGGTCTCACGATCGGTCGCCTCGACGCGCGCTATACCGGCGAGGATTACGATAGTGCGGGCGAATATCCCGACAACGATCCGAGCTTCTATGGCATTGATGCTGGATATACTGCGGCAGTGAACAGCTGGCTGCGCGACGGACTCGGCTTTGAAACGGACCGCGAATATCAGTCGATCGGTCGCGAGCCGGGACGGCACTGGAACTGGAGCATGTCTTCAGGGGGCGGTCGCAGCGCGTATTTGAATGTCGCTCCGCTGATCGGTAAGGCAATGCGGGAAAATTCGGGCCTACGCCTGTTCAATGCGCAAGGGTACTACGATTTCGCCACGCCATTCTTCGGTGCCGAATATTCGCTCAACCGCTTCGGCATTCCGCAGGACCGGGTCGAACTGCATTACTACGATGCCGGACATATGATGTATGTGCGCGACGAGGATCGGACGAAGCTGTCGAGCGATATTCGCGCCTTCATTCGCGCCCGCTGAGGATAGATCGCGGTGCAAGCTTGAACGCTTCGGAGCCTGTGCCATAGCCGCTTCCATGCGTCGCATCGCCCCACTGTTTCCAATCCTGTTGCTGGCCGCCTGCAAGCCGCCTGCGGCCGACGATTACGTCGAACGGACACGTATCGGCGGGGCTGTCCAGGGACCGTCCGAACCCATCGATAGTCCCGATGTCGAGGACGCAATCTGGGCTCCAGCACAGGAAGGCGTACGGTTGCTTTACGGCGAGCCGGGACAACGCCCTCTGTTCGCGATCGAATGCCTGGCTGACGGCGGAGAACCGATGCTCTCCTACACGCGCTTTGCGAAGGCTGATGCGCATGCGAAGGCCGTGCTCGCGCTCATCGGCAACAGCCATGTTACAAGGCTGAAGATTGACGCGGCGCGGGTCGGGGAAACATGGCGTTGGGAAGGCTCTACCGAAGCGATTGACCCTCGCTGGGACGTGCTGACTGGGACACGCGAGGTAGAGGCAACCGTACCTGGCGCTGGCAGCCTGATCCTGAACCCGAGCGCCCTTCC
>CATMNW010000128.1 GCA_950071875.1 uncultured Erythrobacteraceae bacterium
AAGTCGCTGGCCTGGGGCATCGCCAAGCAGCTTTCCGAACACGGCGCCGAGCTCGCCTTTTCCTACCAGGGCGAAGCACTCAAAAAACGCGTTGGCCCGCTGGCAGACCAGCTCGGGAGCGATTTCCTGATCGAATGCGACGTGTCGAGCATGGATGCTCTCGATACGGCTTTCGATGAATTGAAAACGCGCTGGGAAACGATCGACTTCGTGGTTCATGCAATCGGCTTTTCCGACAAGAGCGAACTGCGCGGGAAATATGTCGACACCAGCCTCGACAACTTCCTGATGACGATGAACATCTCGGCCTACAGCCTCGTTGCCGTGACCAAGCGCGCAGCCGAGATGATGCCCGAAGGCGGTTCGATCCTGACGCTGACCTATTACGGGGCAGAAAAGGTCATCCCGCATTACAACGTGATGGGCGTCGCCAAGGCGGCGCTGGAAACATCGGTGAAATACCTTGCCAACGATCTCGGCCCGCAGAACATCCGCGTGAATGCGATCAGTGCGGGACCGGTGAAAACGCTGGCCGCAAGCGGGATCGGCGACTTCCGCTACATCCTCAAGTGGAACGAACTGAATTCGCCGCTTCGCCGCAATATTACCATCGACGACGTCGGAGGCTCGGGACTCTACTTCCTGTCCGACCTGTCATCGGGCGTGACCGGCGAAACCCATCACGTCGACGGTGGCTATCACGTGGTCGGGATGAAACAGGAAGACGCGCCCGACATCGGACTTGTATAGAACCTCCGTTCACTATACGTTCCACCTTCAATCGAGGAGAGAGCGATGCTTGAAGGCGGATGTCAGTGCGGCGCGGTGCGCTATGCGGTCGATGGCGAATTCGCGCATCATGCGCTGTGCCACTGCGCGGATTGCCGCGCCTCCTCCGGAGCGCCGGCAATGGCGTGGATGGCCTACAAATCCGAGAGTTTCCGGATCACCAAGGGCGAGGCTGTTGCCTTTAATTCCTCAGGCGATTCGTGGCGCCATTTCTGCGGCACCTGCGGTACGGGTCTCTATTTCATCAACGAAACAACCCTGCCCGGGATCGTGGACATCCAGTCGGCAACGCTCGACGATGCCGCAAACCATGCTCCCGGCGCGCAGATCCAGACGGCAGAGCGCCTGCCCTATATGACCGATCTTGCGAACCTTCCGGAGTTCGAACGCTACCCCGGAATGTAGCGGAATTCAGGCGACGTCGGGCCAGATGCCTCGGGTGTCGTATACGGCCTTGTCGCTGCGTTCTTCGGGCGGGATCACCTTGAAGACATCGTGGTCGACCAGCGTGATCAGCACGCCCGATTCCTCGAGCGCGGTGTCGATGTCGACAAGCTGCGCGCCGGTACCGTCGAATTCCATCGGTAGCTCGCCCGCGTAGGGCTCAACCACCTGAACGCGCTCCCCGAATTCGCGAGCCAGACTGGCCGCAACATAGCGCGCAGGGCTTTCGCGGAAGTCGTCTATATTCGCTTTGAATGCGAGGCCGAGACAGGCAATTTTCACGCCCGGATTGGCGTCTACCAGCGCTTTTGCGCGGGCGAGGACGTGGTGCATCTTGGCATCGTTTGTCTCGCGCGCCTGGCGGATGATCTTCGCTTCATCCGGCGCGCCGTGGACGATGAACCACGGGTCGACCGCAATGCAGTGCCCGCCGACCCCGGGGCCGGGGGTCAGAATGTTTACACGCGGGTGGCGATTGGCGAGGCGGATCACCTCCCATACGTCGAGTCCCTGCCGGTCCGCGATCATCGACAGCTCGTTGGCAAAGGCGATGTTCACGTCGCGGAAGGCGTTCTCGACCAGCTTGGTCATTTCCGCCGAACGCGCATCGGTGGTGACGCATTCGCCCTTCACGAAGCGCTTGTAGAAGGCGAGCGCCTTGCGCGCACATCGCGGAGTGATGCCGCCGATCGAGCGGTCATTGTGCGTCAGTTCCTCAAGGATCTTCCCCGGCAGCACGCGCTCGGGACAATACGCCAGGCTGACGTCGGGCTGGCCCTCGGTGATGCCGGGCATGGCAAGATCGGGACGCTTGGCTGCAATCGCATCGCGCATCGCTTCTGTCGTGCCCACTGGCGAGGTCGATTCGAGAATTACCGTGTCGCCCTTCTTCAGCACTGCGGCGACCTTCTCGGCTGCTGCCATGACATAGGAGGTGTCGGGCGTGTGGTTGCCGTCCTTCGCAAAGGGCGTCGGCACCGCGATCACGAAGACGTCGGCCGAGGCAACTTCGGTAGATGCCTTCAGCAGCCCGCGCTGGACCACTGCCTGGACCAGCCCGTCGAGATCGACCTCCTCGATATGGATTTCGCCGCGGTTGATCGTGTCGACGACGTTCCGGCTCACATCGACGCCGTGAACCGGGCACCCCGCGCGCGCAATAATCGCAGCGGTCGGCAGTCCGATATAGCCGAGGCCGATCACGCAGACGTCGGGCTTGGTGTCTCCACGCATAGAATGTGTTTCCCTGAACCTTTGTGCAGGTCGTCTAGCCTCTGTCGGTAAATTATACAGTAATGCAGATCACGTGGTTGCCAGGAGATCGGCAATCCTTTGCGCGGATCGCCCATCCCCGAAGGGATTGTGCGCCTGCGCCATGGCCGAGTAGGCCGCCTCGTCATCGAGAAGGCGCTCGGTTTCGCGCACGATCGTCTCGGGGTCGGTACCGACGAGCCTCGCCGTGCCTGCCGTAACGCCTTCGGGCCGCTCGGTCGTCTCACGCATCACCAGTACGGGTTTGCCAAGCGCTGGCGCCTCTTCCTGCACACCGCCACTGTCGGTCAGCATGAGGTGACTAATATCGAGCAGGCGCGCGAAGTGCGGATAATCGAGCGGTTCGATCAGGGCGACATTGTCGAGGTCCGCCAGTTGTTCGTTCATCACCGCGCGGACGTTCGGATTGAGATGGACGGGAAAAATAACCGCAACGTCATCACGCGTCGCAATCGCCCTAACCGCTTTGGCGATGTTTTGCATGCCGTCGCCGAAATTTTCGCGGCGGTGGCTGGTCATGCCAATGATCTTCCGGCCCGCAAACCGCCGTTCCAGACCGCTCAGGCCCGAAGCCATGGCCGGTTCCTGCGCGACCCGCTGTGTGACCCAATGAAGCGCATCGATAACCGTATTGCCGGTCACGTGGACACTGGCAGGATCGATGTTTTCCTTCAGCAACGCATCCCGCGCGGTTTCGGTCGGTGCGCAGTGCAGCGCTGCAAATGTACCAACAACGCGGCGGTTCACCTCTTCGGGCCAGGGATGATAGATATGGCCGCTGCGCAGCCCTGCCTCGACATGGCAGACCGGGATCTTGCGATAATACGCCGCAATTGCGCCTGCCATGACGGTCGTCGTATCGCCCTGCACCACCACCCAGTCGGGCTCTTCGCTGTCGAGCACCTTGCCGATTTCCACCAGCGCCCGCGCCGTGAGCGCATCGAGCGTCTGGCCGGGAGACATCAGGTCGAGATCATGATCCGGTACGACCCCGGCAATTTCGAGAACCTGATCGAGCATTTCGCGGTGTTGCGCGGAAATGCAGACGCGGCTATCGAACCGGCTGTCTTCTGCCAGCGCATGCACCAGCGGGAACAGCTTGATAGCTTCGGGACGCGTCCCGAACACCGTGAGGATCTTGCGGCACGAACTCATGCGCGCCGCTTTAACGCCAAATAGTTAAACGGCCATAGACCTCAAAGCGGATCTTCAGCGCCTTCCGGCTGCGGAAGAGCGGTTTCATCCGGGGTTTCCGCTGCACGTTCCCGCTCGAGCCGCTCCATGTATTCGCGCTCGATCATTTCGACGCGCTCCTGTTCGGCGGCCGCATCCTCGTCGATCGTCGAGAGACGCTTCGCACGCTCGGCGGCGATGATTTCACCAAATCGTACGCCGGCATCGTTGGCCTTGTCGGCATAGGCTGCGGCGATCATTTCCTGCGTGCATCCGGTAAAGCCGCCTGCGCCAGTCGGAGAACAAGACATTGTGCCGAAGTCGCCCGCCATTTCGAACCGTTCGACCCGTTCGGCCCAGGATCGATTTTCGGGGCTTTCGGAAAGGCGCAGGTTCTGTGGAATGCGAAACCGCTCGTTCTCGGCCTTGCGCGCGCAGACCACGATCTGGTCGGCAGTGCTCTGCGGACATTCGTCATCGCCGTAGACGATGACCATGTTGTAGCTGTCATCACCGGTATCGACGCTTTCCTGTGCCTGCGCGCTCATCGGGCAAGCGAGGGCAAGGCTGGCTAGGGCAATGGGCAGTTTCGACATCGTCGTCCTCTCGGCGGAAGTGTTGGCAGGACGAATAGCGTCCCGTGCAGTGAACTTACCATGAAGCGTTCCGGGCCTACGCACGGTTCCCGTCATACGCGCTCGGAGATGCGGATCGCGGCGCGGCACCCGAGCCGGATGATACCCGAGAGCAGCGGATAGCCCGGTGCGCGCTCGGCCCCGGCGGCTAGGGCTGCATCCCGGTGTTCACGCTCGTCCTCGCGAAACTCTTCGATCATGGCGGCCAGTTCCGGATCTTCGCCCGTTTCGTTAAGAAGGTCCAATTGTCTGGAGTAGTGGTCGTCGATTTCCGTTTCGACGGCTGCGGTGCAGGCCATGGCCGCTTCCGGCCCGATCAGCGCAGTCACTGCGCCCAAGGCGAAGCCCGCGCGATCCCAGAAAGGCTGCAACGCTGTCGGCCGTATGCCGCGCTCCGCCATCAGGGCGTCGAACTTCGCGCGGTGGCCCGCCTCCTGCTCGGCCATGCCGGCAATCTCTGCCGAATCGGGTCCGCGATCGCCCATGACCGCCAACTGGCCCGCATAGATGCGCGTCGCACCGAATTCGCCAGCCTGGTCGACGCGGATCATTCGCGCGATGTGATCGGGAACCTTGGTCATGCCTTGCGATCCTTTGCCAGCAGCCCGAGGACGGCCAGCCCTCCGGCGGTCGAAATAAGGAAATTGTAGCCTGCCAGACTGATGCCCAGCAACGTCCACGCCGGGGCATCGCAGCGAACCAGCGGCGTGTTCATGATGTCGTCCAGGGCATTTCCGCTGCCCCCGCCGACCACGACTGCACACGAGGTAATCCCCGGCCACCAGCCATATTCGACGCCGGCGTGGAACAGGCCGATCGCGCCGGACGCCAGTATCGCAACGGCAGCGATAGCGGTCCATAGCCGCTGCGGCGGGGCGACATACGCCAAAAGCGCGAGTGCAACGGCGGCAAAATGCGGCCAGCGCTGCCACCAGCACATCTCGCACGGGTAAAGGCCGAAACCGTATTGCGACACATAAGCCCCGCCCAGAAGAAGGGCCGGGATCGCCAGCGCCAGGACGCGCGCCATGCGGGCATGCTGTGAAAGGCTCATGACCGCAGGGCTTAGCCTATTTCACGCGCGCGGCAATGCTCTTCGGGCTTGTCCGGCGCAGCGTTTCCAGCGCGTAGTGCAGCTGGAAATCCTCGATACCCTTTTCCTTCAGCTCCTCGGCGGTTTGCTGGAAGCGGGGATCGTCACGGGTATCCTTTTCCACTTCCTTATCTTCGATGCCGAGTTCGTTGATGAGGTGGCCGCGAAGATCGGATTCGCGCATCTGGAACCGCGCACGCTTGGCCAGATCGGGATCGGACAGCTGCGGCACCCGGATGTCGGGCTTGATGCCGCCCTCCTGCACCGAGTTTCCGGCCGGCGTGTAATAGCGCGCCGTGGTGAGTTTGAGCGCAGCTTCGCGGCCCAGCGGGAGTAGCGACTGGACGCTCCCCTTGCCGAAACTCTGCTCGCCCATGACGACCGCACGGCGGTGGTCCTGCAACGCGCCCGCAACGATCTCGGACGCCGAAGCGGAGCCTGCGTCGATGAGCACCACGATCGGCAGTCCGGCAGCTATATCGCCGCGGAAAACCGTCTCGGCGTCATAGGCGATGTTCTCGCCTCGCGCGCGGCCACGCTGCGACACGATCCGGCCTTCGGTAAGGAAAAGGTCGGAAAGGGCGACCGCCTCGTCGAGAGAACCGCCCGGGTTGGAGCGCAAGTCCAGTACAAGGCCGTTGAGCCTTCCTGTTGCTTCACCCTGCAAGGCTTCCCAGGCGGCGAAGACATCGCTGCCGACGTCGCGGGAAAACTCGTTGATCATGATGTGGCCGATATTCCCGTCCTGCAGCTCCCACGTCACAGGCTCGAGCTCGATCAGGCCGCGGGTCACATTGATGTCGAACGGTTCGTCCCGGCCGGGGCGGAAAATCGTCAACTGGATCGAAGTGCCGGACCGGCCACGCATCTGGGCCACCGATTCGTCGAGCGTCTGCCCGACAATAAGCCGGCCATCAAGATGGGTGATGAAGTCACCCGACTTGATACCCACCTTGTCTGCCGGGCTACCGCGGAAGGGGGAAATGACCTTCACCGCGCCATCCTCTCCGACAACGGAGAGGCCGAGACCGGAATAATTGCCGTCGATCATCGTCTCGAGCCGCTGAAGGTCGCTGCCATCGAGATAGCCCGAATGCGGATCCAGCGAGGCCAGCATACCGTCGATCATGCCGCGGATCAGCTTGTCGTCCTCGACCGGCTCGACATAGCCTTGCTTGATGGCGTTGAACACGTCCGCCAGCGCGCGCAACTCCTGCATCGGCAGGGGTGCCAGTGCCGCCTTGTCGGCATTGGCGGGGAAGTTCAGGCTGATCAGGACACCGGCACACATGCCGGTGAAGATCAATCCAAGCTGCTGCAGTTTGCTACGCATGACCACTCCAGACGATGGGGCCTTGCCATTCGGCGCTGCCCCTGAAAATTCAGTTCAGGCGAATCCAGTCCAGCGGATCGACCGGCCGCCCCTGATGGCGGATTTCAAAGTATAGCCCCGGCTCCGGGTTTCCTCCGCTGTCGCCTGCCGCGGCCAGCACCTCGCCGGCCACCACTTGCTCGCCGTTGGACTTGAACAGCGCATCATTGTTTCCGTACACCGTCAAATAGCCTTGGCCGTGGTCGATGATGATGAGATTTCCGAAGCCGCGCAACCAGTCC
>CATMNW010000129.1 GCA_950071875.1 uncultured Erythrobacteraceae bacterium
CCAGCCGGATTTCGGGATAGGTCGGACACGGGAAAGACGCGAACTGATCGGGCGAGACGACCATCACGTCATGCCCCTGCTCGCGCAATTGCTCGCAAGTGGTGGTCAGCGTTCGCACGACGCCGTTCATCTGCGGCAGCCAGGCATCGGTAACTATGGCGATCCGCTGCGGGACCTTTTCGGTCGCAATCATGCGGCTTCCGAAACCTTTTCGCTGGCGTCGTGACGTCCGGTCTCGCGCCGCGCGACTTCTTCGGGCCAGTTGAGGATCTCCATGGTTCCGTCGAAGTGTTCGACTAGCGCGTTGCATCCTTCGACCCAATCGCCGTCGTTCCAGTACTCGACACCCTCTATGCTGCGGAACTCTGCCGTGTGAATATGGCCGCAAACCACACCGTCCACGCCGCGCTCGCCCGCGGCGCGTGCCACCACCTCTTCATATTTCGAGATGAATTCGACGGCATTCTTGACCTTGTGCTTGGCGGCCTTTGAAATCGACCAATACGGCAGGCCCACCGCCTTGCGTACGCTCGCCACCCAACCGTTGAGTTTCATCATCAGGTGATATGCCGCGTCACCGACGAAGGCGAGCCAGCGGTGTGCGAGCATGACCGTGTCGAATTCGTCGCCATGCAGAACCATCAGGCGGCGGCCATCCGCCGTTGTGTGGAATGCGGCGCGCATGATTTCGACCCCGCCAAAATCCATCCCTGCAAAGGGCCGAACCATTTCGTCGTGATTGCCCGGGATATAGACGATCCTCGTACCGCGCCGCGCGCGTTTCAGGATCCGCCAAACGATGTCGTTGTGCTCGGCTGGCCAGTAGAACTTTTTCTTCAACCGCCAGCCGTCGATGATGTCTCCGACGAGATACATCGTTTCGCTGTCGGTATGGTCGAGGAAGTCAATCAGCAGTTCGTGATTGCACCCCTTGGTGCCCAAGTGGACGTCGCTGATCCAGATGGTCCGGAACCGGCGCCTTTCGCCGATTACCCGCTCAGGTACGGCGGGCTTGATCGACGGAAAACTCGCCACCTTGTGTATGGCATCGAAACCGCGCGGAAAATCGTTCATGGGCATGGCCCCCCGATCAGTGTCGGGCTTGCCCTAGCGCAGTATTGTTACATCCCTCGCGCAATGCGGTGACGATACGGGGACATTGCGTCAGTCCCGGGTCAGTCCGGCGCGACTTCCAGCACGATCTTGCCGATATGGTCACCACCTTCCATGCGCGCATGCGCAGGTCCGGCTTCGGCAAGCGGGAAGGTTTCATCCATTACCGGACTGATCGTGCCGTCTTCGAACAGGGGCCAGGCATGCTGGTAGATCTCGTCGGCCAGAAGCGATTTGAAGTCGTCCGAACGCGGGCGCAGCGTCGAACCGGTCAGCGACAGACGTTTGCGCATGACGGTCGCCATGTTGATTTCGGCTTTCAGCCCGCCGAGAACCGCAATCGTCACGTGTCGGCCATCTTCGGCAAGGCATTCGATATTGCGCGCGACGTAATCACCCGAAACCATGTCGAGCACGACATTCACGCCCTTGCCCCCGGTGAACGCTTTTACCTCTTCGACGAAATCCTGCGTCTTGTAATTGATCGCCAGATCGCCGCCGAGATCGCGAATCGCCTCGCATTTGTCTTCGCTGCCTGCAGTGGCGATGACCGTCATGCTGAAAGCCTTGGCGAGCTGGATCGCCATCGTGCCGATCCCGCTCGTCCCACCATGGACAAGCAATGTTTCCCCATCGGTTGCCCATCCGCGCTCGAAGACGTTGTGCCAGACCGTGAAGAGTGTTTCCGGTATCGCCGCCGCGACGTCCATCGGCATGTCGCGAGGCACCTGAAGGCAATGCGCCGCATTCGCCAGGCAATATTCCGCATAACCGCCACCCGAAACCAGGGCGCAAACGCGCCGGCCCAGCATTTCCGGTTGCACCCCGCTTCCCACAGCGGCGATCGTGCCGGCCACTTCGAGGCCCGGTATCGGTGAGGCGCCCGGCGGCGGCGGATAAAAACCCTGCCTCTGGATTACATCGGGCCGATTGACCCCGGCATAAGCCACGCGGATTAGGACCTGCCCATCACCCGGCTCGGGCAAAGGCAGCGTTTCGGGCCGCAAAACGTCCGGACCTCCCGGATCGTCATATCCCATCGCGGTCATCGTCTTGGGCAAGTCTGCTGCCACTCGAGCCCCCGTCAGCTATTGTGCCACAGTGGCGTCGCGGCCACGTTGCGGTGCAATACCCATCGTACCCGTTGACAGCAACCGAACTTCCGCGCGACATTGTCTTTCAATGGATGAAGATGACCGTCCGCGCCTCAAAGGCGATGCCGCAAGCAAGCTGGCGACCGAAGATCTCGGGCCCTATTCGCAGGATGAGTTGCAGGAACGCATTCGCCTGCTCGAAGCCGAAATCGTTCGTGTCGAAAAGCACAGGCTTTCAGCTGCTGCTCACCGTGACGCGGCCGAAGCCTTGTTCGGGCGAAAGGATTAGTTGGGAGTGCGGGGGCTGAAAACCTTCATCCGCGCCCCCATATCGCCGGAGCATACAGCTTTGGCTAACCTTCGCCCCATAAGCTGCCCAATATTCGCCCTGTGCGTGTCCGCCACGAAAGATACCTGAATGCCCAGCTTTGCCGCCAACCTCGAGAAAACCCTTCACTCGGCGCTCACCGATGCAGGCGAGCGCCGCCACGAATATGCGACGCTCGAACACTTGCTGCTCGCGCTGATCGACGATGAGGATGCGGCGCAGGTGATGACCGCCTGCGGTGTCGATCTGACCGAATTGACCGCCGTGGTGAAGCAGTATCTCGAGCAGGAATACCAGGCGCTGCAGTCGGACGACAGCGCAGACCCGCAACCGACAGCAGGGTTCCAGCGGGTCATCCAGCGTGCGATCCTGCATGTGCAGTCTTCAGGAAAGGACACCGTGACCGGCGCGAACGTCCTGGTTGCTCTGTTCTCGGAACGTGACAGCTACGCGGTGTATTTCCTGCAACAGCAGGACATGAGCCGTCTGGATGCGGTCAGTTTCATCAGCCACGGTATCGGCAAGGGCGGCAAGCAGATCGAGAACCGTGCGGCCGAAGGTGCCGAAAACACAGAAGCGCAGGGCGAAGAAAAGTCCGGCGAGAAGGGCAAGAAGGAAACCGCTCTCGACCAGTTTACCGTCAATCTGAATAAAAAGGCCGAGGATGGCCGCATCGATCCACTTATCGGTCGTGGACCCGAAGTCGACCGGACTGTGCAGATCCTGTGCCGGCGGTCAAAGAACAACCCGCTTTATGTAGGTGACCCCGGCGTCGGCAAAACCGCCATTGCCGAAGGCTTGGCGCGCAAGATCGTCGAAGGCGACGTGCCGGAGGTTCTGCTCGAAGCAGTGATCTATTCGCTCGATATGGGCGCCTTGCTGGCGGGCACCCGCTATCGTGGCGATTTCGAGGAACGCCTCAAGCAGGTCGTCAACGAACTCGAAGGCATGCCAGAGGCGATCCTGTTCATCGACGAGATCCACACGGTAATCGGTGCCGGCGCCACCAGCGGCGGGGCGATGGACGCATCGAACCTGCTGAAGCCCGCTCTATCCTCGGGCGCGATCCGCTGCATCGGATCGACCACCTACAAGGAGTTCCGCAACCACTTCGAGAAGGACCGCGCACTGCTGCGGCGTTTCCAGAAGATCGATGTGAACGAGCCGACGATCGAGGATACGGTCAAGATTCTGAAGGGCCTGAAGACCGCATTCCAGGATCACCACAAGGTGACCTATACGGTCGATGCCCTGAAGACCGCGGTCGAATTGTCCGCACGGTACATCAACGACCGCAAGCTGCCCGACAAGGCCATCGACGTGATCGACGAAGTCGGCGCCATGCAGATGCTGGTGCCGCCGAGCCGCCGCAAGAAGAAGATCACTGCCCGCGAGATCGAGGCCGTAATCGCGACCATGGCGCGCATCCCGCCGAAATCCGTATCTAAGGACGACAAGAAGGCGCTCGAAAACCTCGAGCGCGACCTGAAGCATGTCGTCTTCGGGCAGGACTCGGCAGTGCACAAGCTGTCGACCGCGATGAAGCTGAGCCGCGCCGGCCTTCGCGATCCGGACAAGCCAATCGGCTCGTTCCTGCTCTCCGGCCCGACCGGTGTTGGCAAGACAGAAGTCGCGCGCCAGCTTGCCAGCATCATGGGCATCGAACTCAAGCGTTTCGACATGTCCGAATACATGGAACGCCACTCGGTGAGCCGCCTGATCGGCGCGCCTCCGGGCTATGTCGGTTACGATCAGGGCGGCTTGCTAACCGATGCGGTCGACCAGAACCCGCATTGCGTGCTGCTGCTCGACGAAATCGAAAAAGCGCACCCCGACCTGTTCAACATCCTGTTGCAGGTGATGGATAATGGCCGTTTGACCGACCACCACGGCAAGACGGTCGATTTCCGCAATGTCGTGCTGATCATGACGACCAACGCCGGTGCCGCCGATATGGCGCGCCAGGGAATCGGCTTCGGCGACGTATCCAAGGAAGATGCGAGCGAGGAAGCGGTGAAGCGCATGTTCACACCGGAATTCCGCAACCGTCTCGATGCAGTGGTACCCTTTGGCTACCTCGGCAAGGACACGGTTGCCCGGGTCGTCGACAAGTTCATCCTCCAGCTCGAACTGCAGCTGGCCGAACAGAATGTCGAGATCCAGTTCGACAAGGACAGCCGCGCGTGGCTGGCCGACAAGGGTTATGACCGTCTCTATGGTGCGCGCCCGATGGGCCGGTTGATCCAGGAGAAGATCAAGCAGCCGCTCGCAGAAGAACTGTTGTTCGGCAAATTGTCCGATGGCGGCGAGGTGTCAGTGACCATGAAGGACGGCAAACCCGCTTTCGAACTCACCCCGGCTCCGCCCAAGGGGAAGAAGGCCGCTGTCAAGAAGAAGGCTGCACCAAAGAAGAAAGCAGCGCCCAAGAAGCCTGAAGCCGGGGCAGACGATGCTGCCGCCGATGGCGAAAAGGGTAATGGCTAAGCTTTGAATGCCCGGGACCGCAGCGACTTTTTTGCTGTAGTTCCCGGGCACAACTTTCTCTGCCCGCACAACGATGCGAGTCCACCGATAGCAAACGGCCGACCAGTTTCGGCGGACCTGAAGCGCGTTTCGGCTACGCATCTTCGTTTAACGATCTGATCGGGCGAGTTCACTAGCGAGTGTTAGACGGAACCGCCTGCCCACCCTGCGGGTTTCATTCGGACGATGGCATCCGCCCCTTTCTCCTGGATCAAGCCCGAACCGCACGGCATCTATATTCCCCCCGCAGATTGCTGGGTCGATCCCAGCCGTGCGGTGGACAGGGCTCTGGTCACGCATGGCCATGCCGATCATGCGCGTGGCGGGCATGGGCAGACCGTGGCTACACCCGAAACGCTGGCGATCATGGAGTTGCGCTACGCAACTCGCGACGGAGCGACGCCAGTCGAATATGGCGAGACGATCCGCCTGCCGGGCGGCGTCGATGCGACCTATATCCCGGCCGGCCACGTGCTGGGGAGCGCGCAGATCCTTCTCGAACACGCCGGTGAGAGGGTCATCGTGACCGGCGATTACAAGCGGCGTCCCGATCCGACCTGTCCGCCTTTCGAGGTCACGGCCTGCGATATCTTCATCACCGAGGCCACGTTCGGCCTTCCGGTTTTCTGCCACCCGCCGATCGAGGAAGAGATGAAAAAGCTTCTCGATCGCCTTGCCGATCACCCTGATCGGTGCGTCTTGATCGGCGCTTATGCGCTCGGAAAGGCGCAGCGGGTGATCGCCGAACTGCGCCGGGCCGGTCATACCCGGCCGATATACCTCCACGGCGCGATGGAGAAGATGTGCCGGCTCTACGAGGAACACGGCATCGACCTTGGCGAATTGCGGCTGGTCGCCGATGCCACAAAGGACGAGATGCGTGGACACATAGTCGTCAGCCCGCCTTCGGCGCTGAACGATCGCTGGAGCCGCCGCCTGCCCGAACCCATCACCGCCATGGCAAGCGGATGGATGCGCGTGCGCCAGCGAGCCCGGCAGCGCAATGTCGAACTGCCGCTGGTCATTTCCGACCATGCCGACTGGGGCGAACTGACCCGCACGATCGAAGAAGTCGGCGCGCAGGAAAACTGGATCACCCATGGCCGCGAGGATGCGCTGCTGCGCTGGTGCCAGCTTCACCAGCGGCGCGCGCGGGCGCTGGCCATGGTCGGTTACGAGGACGAGGACGACTGACGGTGGAGGAATTCGCCGCCCTGATCGACGCGCTCGTCTATACGCGCTCCCGCAACGAGAAATTGCGCCTGATTGCCGAGTACCTGAAAGCCACGCCGGACCCCGATCGTGGCTGGGCCCTGGCAGCGCTGGCCGACGGGCTCGACTTCCCGGCCGTAAAAAGCTCGACCATCCGAAACCTCCTGAAAGACCGCGTGGACCCGGTGCTGTGGACATTGAGCCGCGATTTCGTGGGCGACACTGCGGAAACCGCGAGCCTGCTGTGGCCCGCACCGCAAACCGACCCCGATCCGCCAACCGTGAGCGAAACGGTAGAGCTGCTCGCGGCCATGAACCGCAAGAGCGTGGTGAGCGAACTGCCTCGCCTGCTCGACCGGCTGGATGCGTCCGGCCGCTATGCGCTGCTGAAACTGGCAACGGGCGGGATGCGGATCGGTGTGTCGAGCCGGCTGGCCAAGACCGCCTTCGCACAGGCCTTCGATGTCCCGGTCGAGGACGTCGAGGAATACTGGCACGGCCTCGATGCGCCTTATGATCCGCTGTTCGGCTGGGCTGCGCGGGGCGAAGACCCGCCCGATATCGAGAACCTGCCGACGTTCCGCCCCTTCATGCTCGCCCATCCGCTGGAGGAAACGGTGGTCGACCTTGCCGACTATGCCGCCGAATGGAAATGGGACGGCATCCGCGTGCAGATCGTGCGGGCAGGCGATGAAACCCGCATCTATTCGCGCAGCGGCGACGATATTTCGGCCACCT
>CATMNW010000130.1 GCA_950071875.1 uncultured Erythrobacteraceae bacterium
CGCAACCTGCTCGCCTATCTCAAGAAGAAAGACGTCGAGCGGTACAACGCGCTGATCCAGAAGCTGGGTCTTCGCAAATAAGAGTTTCTCGAAGGGGCGGCTCAGGCCGCCCCTTCGTTTATCTGCGGTCCGCGCAATCCGGCGCGGGTTCGCAAAACGGAGGCGGGACAAGCCTCGAACCGGACCGGGACGGAATACCCGGTACAGTAGGCCCCGTGCGGCAATAAGGCGTGCACGGGTTCATAAGGAAAATACATGTTCGACAAGAAAACCGTATCGATTGAGTGGGGCGGAAAGACCCTCACCCTCGAAACCGGTCAGATCGCCCGTCAGGCCGACGGCGCAGTTCTGGCCACTTATGGCGAAACCGTGGTGCTGTGCGCCGTGACCGCCGCCAAGAACGTCAAGGAAGGCCAGGATTTCTTCCCGCTGACCGTTCACTACCAGGAAAAATTCTCCGCCGCGGGCCGTATCCCGGGTGGCTTCTTCAAGCGCGAAGGCCGCGCCACGGAGAAGGAAACGCTGGTATCCCGCCTGATCGACCGCCCTGTGCGTCCGCTCTTCCCGGAAGGCTTCTACAACGAAATCAACGTCATCTGCCAGGTTCTGAGCTATGACGGCGAAACCGAACCCGATATCGTCGCGATGATCGCCGCTTCGGCTGCGCTGACCATCTCGGGCGTACCTTTCATGGGTCCGATCGGCGCGGCACGCGTCGGTTTCCGCAATGGCGAATACGAACTCAACCCGAGCCTGCAGACCGCGCTCGACGAAGAAGGTCGTCTCGACCTCGTCGTAGCCGCCACGCAGGACGCGGTGATGATGGTCGAATCCGAAGCCAAGGAACTGACCGAGGACGAAATGCTGGGCGCCGTCATGTTCGCCCACGAGGAAAGCCGCAAGGTCATCGGCGCGATCGTCGATCTTGCCGAACAGGCTGCCAAGGATCCGTGGGAAATGGATACCTCGGACGACACCTCGGCCATCAAGGAAAAGCTGCGCGGCATCGTCGGCGACGACATCGCTGCTGCTTACAAGCTGACCGACAAGTCGGCCCGTTCGGACGCGCTCAACGCGGCGCGTGCCAAGGCCAAGGAAGCTTTCGCCGACGAAGAAGCCCAGACGCAGCTTGTTGCCAGCAAGGCAGTCAAGAAACTGGAAGCTGACATCGTTCGCGGCGCAATCATCAAGGATGGTACGCGCATCGACGGTCGCAAGCTCGATCAGGTTCGCCCGATCGAGGCGATGGTCGGCCTGCTTCCGCGTACGCATGGTTCGGCGCTGTTCACCCGCGGTGAAACGCAGGCGATCTGCACCACCACTCTGGGCACCAAGGATGCGGAGCAGATGATCGATGGTCTGGAGGGTCTCTCCTACAACCACTTCATGCTGCACTATAACTTCCCGCCGTACTCGGTCGGTGAAGTCGGTCGCTTCGGTTTCACCGGTCGCCGCGAACAGGGTCACGGCAAGCTCGCATGGCGCGCGCTCAACCCGGTCCTGCCTGCGCATGAGGATTTCCCCTACACGATCCGTGTCCTGTCGGACATCACCGAGTCCAATGGCTCGTCCTCGATGGCGACCGTTTGCGGTGGCTGTCTGTCGATGATGGACGCAGGCGTTCCGATCGAACGTCCGGTGTCCGGCATCGCCATGGGCCTGATCCTCGAAGGCGACGACTTTGCCGTCCTGTCGGACATCCTGGGTGACGAAGATCACCTCGGCGACATGGACTTCAAGGTTGCCGGTTCGGAAAACGGCATCACCACCATGCAGATGGACATCAAGGTTGCCGGCATCACGCAGGAAATCATGGCCAAGGCGCTGGAACAGGCGAAAGCCGGCCGCCAGCACATCCTCGGCGAGATGGCCAAGGCGCTTGGTTCGGCCCGCTCGGGCGTTTCGAAGCACGCTCCGCGCATCGAGACCATGCAGATCGACAAGTCGAAGATCCGTGACGTCATCGGTACGGGCGGCAAGGTGATCCGCGAGATCGTCGCCGAAACCGGTGCCAAGGTCGACATCGACGACGAAGGCGTGATCAAGATCAGCTCGTCGAACGCCGATGAAATCGAAGCCGCGAAGAAGTGGATCGAAGGCATCGTCGAAGAGGCGGAAGTCGGCAAGATCTACAACGGCAAGGTCGTCAACATCGTCGACTTCGGTGCCTTCGTGAACTTCATGGGCGGCAAGGACGGTCTCGTCCACGTCAGCGAAATGAAGAACGAGCGCGTCGAAAAGCCGACCGACGTCGTGTCGGAAGGTCAGGAAGTGAAGGTCAAGGTCCTCGAGATCGATAATCGCGGGAAGGTTCGCCTGTCGATGCGCGTCGTCGACCAGGAAACCGGCGAAGAGATGGAAGACACCCGTCCGCCGCGTGAACCGCGCAGCGATCGTGGTCCGCGTGGCGGCCGTGGCGGCGATCGTCGCGGTGGCGGCGGTGGCCGTGGTCCCCGTGGTGGTGGCCGCGACCGCGATGGCGGCGGAAACAAGGACGGGGGCGGTGAAGCTCACGTTCCGGACTTCCTGAAGGACTGATCCTTCGCTAATCGCTTATGAAGGGGTCGCAGGTCCGCCTGCGGCCCCTTTGCTTTTGGAGAATACGAAAATGCTTCCGCGCGAAACCCTGGCCACTGCTCAGGTGCCCGACGGCGAAACGCTGACACTGGTCAGTCATGGGCGCGATTTCATCATCATGCTCGGCCGTGACGAGCTGATGGGGACGCGAATGCAGTTTTCCGAAGAACAGCTTGCGGTTCTGACGCTGGCCGAACTTGATGCGCCAAGACCGCGCATCTTGATCGGCGGTTACGGCATGGGTTTCACTTTCCGCGCCGCGCTGGACAAGCTGCCTGAAGGAGGGTCGGTCACGGTGGCTGAGATCGTGCCGGAAATCCTCGAATGGGCGGAAGGCCCTCTGGCACATCTGACAGGCGAAAGCCTTTCCGATCCGCGTGGCAACGTGGTTCTATGCGATGTCGCCGCACTGATCGACGATGCCAACGACGGCACGACGGACAAGTACGATGCGATCCTGCTCGATGTCGACAACGGCCCAGACGGTATCGTGCGTGATGCGAACTTCCGAATTTATACCAAGACCGGTCTTGCCAAGGCGCGCGATGCCTTGCGCCCGGGCGGGATCCTTTCGGTCTGGTCCGCCGCACCGGACCACAAGTTCACCGTCCGTCTCAAGGAAAGCGGTTTCGATGTGGAAGTGCGCGAAGTGCGCGCGCGGCCCAACAACAAGGGGCCGCGCCACACGATCTGGTTCGCCCGGAAGCGCTAGATGCCGGCTGTCAGGCCTTGATCCTGACCCGGCCCATGAAGTCCATCTTGCCTACCGGCACGCCTTTCATCCGCAGGATGTTATACGCGGTCGCACAGTGGAAATAGAAATTGGGCTGGCTGAAGCTGAGGAGGAAATCCTCTGCAGTAAAGTCCATCCCGCGGTCCTTGAATTCGAACCGCATGGGCTGGCCGATCATGCTTTCCATTTCGTCTTCGGTCAGGGCGGTGATGAAATCGGTCGCGGATGCGAGCTTTGCGCGCAATGCATCGAAACTGGTCGGCGGTGGATTGAGATCGGGTGAATAGACACCTGCCCGGACACCTTCGACAGAACCCTGAGTATGTTCGGCGACGCATTTCACCTGGTAGCACCACGGCAGCATGTCGTCGTAAATCTTCGCGCCGATGATATCGGCTTCGCTACCTTCGTTCTCTTTGCACCACTTTTCGGCGGTGTTGATCAGATGGCCGGCCGTCCCGAGCATTTGCAAGGCGCTGGGTACATAGGCGGCGTGTAGCGAAATCGGCATCGTCATCTCCCTGTGATGCCGCGACTAGTACTGGCGATTTGTTCTGTGGCCAGTGAAAAGGGGGAAAATTCCCCAACACGCATGATGCTTGGCCCATCGGGTCCAGCGCGGATCGTACTTCGGGAATGTGCCCTCAGGCCTGACCAATTACCAGTCGGCAGTCACCGCTTCCTTTCACCATACGATGGAAGGAAACGGTGACATGACCGGAATTGACGCTGTTTGTTGAAGCGGGACCTCAGCGGACCCGCGGGCCGCCGAACGGTAGCGGCGGAGGGGGACGGCGCGCACCACGCGGGAGCTGTGCCTGATAGGCCCTGCCGCAATGTTCCACGCAATAGGGGAAGCCGGGGTTCACCGCTTCGCCGCAGAAATGGAAATCGGCTTCACCCGGATGGCCCATCGGCCAGCGGCAGACCTTGTCCGAAAGGTCCAGCAGGCTGGTCTTGTCTGCAATCTCGGGACTGGGCTTAGCGGGCACCAGGCGGCGCGGCGGCGCAGGCGGAATCGGAGCCTGCTGGTCGCCGGGGCCCTGACGCAAGAAGCCCCCGGGGCCCACGGAAACGATCTTGGGAAGATCTGGCCGCTTGTCCGGCATGGGCTGTGAAGGAATTGCTGCATCGGGCTTGGGCGCCGGAACATCTGCAGGCTGCGCAGGAGCTGCGGGGGCAGGCTTGGGCGCGGGCCGGGCGACTTTCTTGGCTACCGGCTTGGGAGCTGCCGGCTTCTTCGCCGGTGCCTTTTTCTTGTCGTTCGCCTTCACCGGCGAGGGTCGCGACTTGAGGCCGAGACGGTGCGCCTTGCCGATCACGGCATTGCGGCTGACCCCGCCCAGTTCCTCGGCAATCTGGCTGGCGGTCGAACCGCCTTCCCACATTTTCTTAAGCGTTGCGATCCGTTCGTCGGTCCAGCTCATTTGCGAATCCTGTATCTCGTGTCATCGCGCCACGGCTTGCAAGCCGGGACGCTTGGCCCTAGTCGCCCCACCATGGTCGATCAAGCCCAGCCCGCAGCGCCCGGAAGCGATAACCCGGACGCATCCTTCATCGAAGAAAATGCCGGAGGGAAGGGCCGGTTTCCGCCGCGTGGACGCCCGGTGATCCGCGGGATCAACGGGATTGGCCTGTGGAGCCTCTATATGAAGGAGGTGAAGCGGTTTCTCAAGGTCCAGACGCAGACAATCTGGGCCCCGGCGGTCACCACGGTGCTTTTTCTGGTCATCTTTTCCGTCGCGTTGGGCCGCGGCGGACGCGAAGTGCTCGGCGTCAACTTCCCGACCTTCGTCGCGCCGGGCCTGATTGCCATGGCGATGATGCAGAATGCTTTCGCCAATTCCAGCTTTTCGCTGCTGTCCGGCAAGATCCAGGGCACGATCATCGACCTGTTGATGCCCCCTTTGTCCGAAGGTGAGCTGATGGCAGGCATCGTGGGCGCCGCCATTACGCGGGCGATCGCGGTAGGCTTCGTCGTGGGAGGGGCAATGCTGCTTTATCCCGGTGTCAGCCTGGCGATGGCGCATCCCTGGGCAGTCGTCTGCTTCGGTCTGATGGGGGCGACCATGCTAGCCCTGCTTGGCCTGCTGGCTTCGATCTGGGCGGAAAAGTTCGATCACAATGCGGCGGTAACCAATTTCGTGATCGCACCGCTGGCAATGCTGTCGGGCACATTCTACATCATCGATCGTCTGGCACCGGCTTTCCAGGCGGTCAGCCGCGCCAATCCGTTCTTCTATGTGATTTCGGGCTTTCGATACGGCTTCCTAGGCGAAAGCGATATCGGCGACGGTAGCGCCGTCGCCATGGCCGCAATCGGCCTGCTGGTGCTGAACGCTCTGCTGGCGCTGTTCACCTACAGGCTTCTGAAATCGGGATGGAAGATCAAGAACTGATCGGCGCGATGCGCGATCAGTGAGTCATGCTGCGCCGCATCCGGTACCGCCCGTTTTCGAAATGCTCGAAGTACTGGTGCACATCGGGATGGGATACCGGGCCGGTGATAGAATCCACCATCAGGTTCTGCTGGCTGACGTAAGCGACATAATCGCTATCGTCGCTTTCGGCGAGAAGGTGGTAAAACGGCTGGTTGCGATCGGGCCGGATTTCTTCCGGGATCGCTTCGTACCATTCGTCGCTATTGGCGAAAACCGGGTCGATATCGAAGATTACACCGCGAAAATCGAACACCTTGTGTTTCACGACATCGCCGATGGCGAAGCGTGTTTTGACGCGGCGGGGCGCTTCGATGGTGCGTCCGGCCTGGGCGGAGAAATATTGAGCACGATCCATGAGTGCGTAAGATATGGGGGCGTTCGCCGTCGTTACAATCCTCTGGAACGAAGCATCCCCCGAAATCTGGCGAAAAGGGGCTTGGCAAGGGGAAGGCGCTAAGCTAATCGGCGCCCTCGCTTCGACCGGGGCCGTCTGGCCCGCGAGCGCACCCGACAATGCGGAGAGGTGGCAGAGAGGTCGAATGCGCTGCACTCGAAATGCAGTATACGGGCAACCGTATCGTGGGTTCGAATCCCACCCTCTCCGCCACGGGTTTCCTTCGAAGCTTCAGATCATCCTGTCGAGAAATGCCGCCAGTTGCCGCGGTCGAAGATGACTTCGCGCGCGCAGTTGTGGCCGGGGGCACCTGTCACGCCGCCACCGGGATGCGTTCCGGCCCCGCACATGTAGAGCCCCTTGACCGGCCCCCGATAACTTCCGTGGCCCAGAACCGGGCGGGCCGACCACAATTGGTCCAGGCTCATGGTCCCGTGCATGATATCGCCGCCGACCAGTCCGAATGTGTCGTAAAGGCCCTTGGGGCTGAGCACCTGCCGCCCCAGGATCGAGGCGCGGAAACCGGGTGCTATCGCTTCGACCGTATCGATTATCGTATCGGCGGCCGCGTCTTCTTCGTCATCCCAGCTGCGCCCATCGGGAAGTTCGGGCGCGAACTGCTGGCAGAACAGGCTGGCGACGTGCTGCCCCGGCGGGGCAAGGCTGTCGTCGACCGTGCTCGGGATCAGTATTTCGACGATCGGCTTCTTCGACCAACCATGCGTCTTCGCATCGAGAAACGCGCGATCCATGTAATCGAGCGTCGGGGCGAGGATGATCCCGGATTGGTGATGCTCGCCCGGTTCGGGAAGGGCGGAAAAACGCGGCAGTTCGCTGAGCGCCACGTTCATTCGAA
>CATMNW010000131.1 GCA_950071875.1 uncultured Erythrobacteraceae bacterium
CTCGTCTGATACCCGCACGTATCGAGGTACCATAAGCGTCGGTATCGGTCACGGAACCGACCGGCGGATTGAGCCCTCTCGACAACACTTGCCATGAAACTTGGCCGCTTTGCGCAACAATAATGCGCAAACGCTTGCGTGCATACGAATGTGTGTTAGCAAGGTAAATGTAGGCCGCAATAGACGGTCACATGGAGAGGAGAGGATTATGAGGGTAAGATTTGCCCTGCTTGCAGGAATCTGCGCGAGCGCTGTCGCGCTACCGGCACATGCGCAGGAGGCCACCGACGACGATCTGGAAGATCCGCGGATCGGCAGTAACGTCATCATCGTTACCGCCCAGCGCCAGAACCAATCGCTTCAGGAAGTCCCGATCGCAGTCAGCGCCTTCGATGCTGAAGCGCTTGAGGCCCAGCAAATCGAAAATGCCAGCGATCTTCAGCTTACCCTTCCGAACGTATCTTTCACCAAGGGCAATTTTACCGCTGCCAGTTTCACCATTCGCGGGATCGGTGACCTTTGCGTCGGCGTCTCCTGCGACAGTGCGACAGCCATTCATACGAACGGCTCGCCGCTGTTCGCGACCCGTTTGTTCGAAACCGAATACTTCGACCTCGAACGGATCGAGGTGCTGCGTGGTCCGCAGGGAACACTTTACGGACGCAATGCAACTTCGGGTGTGGTCAATGTCGTGACGGCCAAGCCCGAACTCGGTGCATTCCGTGCTTCCGGCGAATTCGAATACGGCAATTACAACAGCATCAAGGCCAGGGCGATGGTCAACGTGCCGCTCGGCGACACGATGGCATTTCGTGCGGCGGGGTTCTACATCAACCGTGACGGCTACACGCTCAACACCTTCGATGGTTCGGACATCGACGATCGCGACATGTATGCCATCCGCGGTTCATTCCGCTGGGAGCCGGGCCCCGATACCACGCTCGACCTGATGGGATACTATTTCCGCGAAGACGACAATCGCATGCGTATCCAGAAGCAGCTGTGTCAACGCGATCCGACAGGGGTGCTGGGCTGTCTCAACAATCGCCTGGATTTCGCAAAGACGAATTCCAACTCGACATTCACTGGCACGCTGGGTTCGTCGGAATTCCTGACTATCAACGGCATTCCCGGAACGCTCGGGTTGAACAGCCTGTACGGGCCGGATGCCTATGCGAACTTCGTCGAAGCGCCCGATGTGCGTACGGTCAGCACGCAGTTCACGCCGGAGTATTTCGCTGACGAGCTGCAACTGCAGGCGCATCTTCAGCACAATTTCGGACCGATCAGCGTTGCTCTTACGGGTATCTACCAGGAAGTTTCGATCGATTCCCGGCAGGACTACAACAACGGCGTCGGCGAAATTCCGAATGCCGCGATCGCTTTCCCCACATTGCAGGCTTTCGCCGCCGGGGCGGCAGGTCCGGGAACGGGTGCGTACTTCACGCCCATCACGAATGCGATCTTCGATGGTTCGGGCAACCTCTGCGTTTCCGAAACCAGCCTGGACAATCAGGGCGCATTCGATGGAAATCGCGTGTGTACGCCTGATGGCACGCAGTTCGACCGTTCCAATTCCGACAACAGTTCCTGGTCGGGAGAGCTTATCATCTCATCCGATTTCGATGGGCCCTTCAACTTCCTGCTTGGTGGTCTCTATGCCGAAAGCGAGCTGACCGAAAACAGCTACTATGTGAATGCTTTCGCTATCGATTATATCAGCGGTGTCTTGGGTTCGTTCAACTCGTTGGCATCGGGTCTGCCGCCAAGCTATCTTGGAACATCGTTTTTCCGGAACAACACCGATTATTTCAAGCTCGAGAGCTTCGGCATCTTCGGTGAAGCGTATTTCGACATTTCGGATCGGCTCAGCGTAACCGCTGGCCTGCGCTATAACGACGACAGCAAGAGGGTTCGGGCACGATCGACGCTCGCCAACTTCCTCGTTCCTTATGGATCTGGCGATCCCTTCGATACTCCGTTCGGGGCAGCCTTCGATGCCGATCCTGCGACGGTGTGTACGGCCGCTTCCCCGGTCGGTGCCGTCGGCTCTGTTGCGGGTTGTGAAGCGTTTCAGGAACGGTCTGTCAGCTTTAACGAGATCACGGGCCGTTTCGTGGTCGATTACGAGCTGTCGCCGGACAACAACGTGTATTTCTCGTATTCGCGAGGCTACAAGTCGGGCGGTATCAACCCGCCGCTGCAACCGATCTTCGCGGTTCCGGACAGTTTCGATTCAGAACAGATCGATGCTTTCGAAATCGGTTCGAAGAACCAGTTCCTCAACGGTGACCTTCAGGTCAATCTCACCGGGTTCTACTACAAGTACAAGGACTTGCAGCTTTCCAGCATCGTGGCGCGTACGTCGGTCAACCAGACCATCGACGCCAACATCTGGGGGTTGGAACTCGAAACCATCATGCGGCCGAGCTACAACTGGCTGATCAACATGAACCTCAGCTACCTGAATGCGAAGGTTGCGGGCGACCAGTTCTTCAGCAATCCGCGTGACCCGGGTGGCGGCGATCCCAGTGCAGTCATCATCAAGGACATCACCAACGGCGCGCTTTGCGCGGTGACGGGTGCAGGGGCCAACACCTTCGTATCCCTGGTGAATGGCGGTCTGGGACTTCAGGGGCCAGCACCGTTCCCGGCAGATGGCGGTATCGCTTCGAATGGGGCTTTTGGCATCTGTAGCGTGCTCGATGCCCAAACCGTCAACCCGGCATTCGCTCCCCTGGGGCCGATCAGCGTGCTGAGCCCGGGTGTCGAAGTGAATCTGAAAGGCAATCGCTTGCCGCAGGCGCCTGACCTGAAGGCTTCGATCGGTGTTCAATACACTGCCGAATTCGACAATGGCATGAGCCTCGTTCCGCGCTTCGACCTGGCTTACACGGGCGAGCAGTACGGCAACGTATTCAATGGCCGCGTAAACCGGATCGAACCGTTCGTTCAGGCGAACGCGCAGATCCAGTTGAACGGGTCGGACGATCGCTGGTTCGTTCGGGCCTTTGTCCAGAACATCTTCGACAGCGACTCGGTCACCGGTCTTTACGTCACCGATGCAAGCTCGGGACTGTTCACCAACGTCTTCACGCTCGACCCGCGTCGCTATGGTATCGCGGTAGGGGCCAAGTTCTAAGGAAACCCGATCAAAACGGGAGAGAGGGGAGGGGCGATCTTCTGGTCGCCCCTTTTCTTTTGTCTCAACCGCGAGAGGACGCGAAGGGCGAAAAGTCCGTATCGGTATCGAATACCTCTACACCCTCCGATCGCTTCAGGGCGCCGACCACAACGTACGTCAAAGGCGTTAGCAGGGCTTCCCATGCAGTCTTGATGATCCACTGCGACAGGACGACCTGCCACAATAGCTCGACCGGCCAACCGGCGATGCCCCAGAAGGCAAGCGGATAGAAGATCAAACTATCCAGTCCCTGTCCGACGACTGTCGATCCGATCGTGCGCATCCACAAGTGTTTCGCGGCGGTCCAGACCTTCATTTTCGCAAGGACGAAACTGTTTGCAAATTCGCCTGCCCAGAATGCGATCATGGATGCTGCGACAATTCGCCAGCTGTTGCCGAAAACGAATTCGTAAGCCTCTTGTCCGGGCCACCCCTCGGCCGGGGGAAGCTGCACGACGACCCATGCCATGAAAGCCATGAACAGCAAGGCGGCAAATCCTGTCCAGATCACCCGGCGCGCGCGTGCATAGCCATACACTTCGGTCAGGATGTCGCCGATGATGTAGCTCACCGGGAAGAAGAGGACACCTGCCCCGAATGACCATTCCCCGATGCCGGGCAGCGTCACATAACTGGGCTTCGATGCGCCGATCAGGTTCGACAGCAAAAGAATGGTAACGAATGCCGCCATGACGAGATCGTAATGGCGAAAGCGGGGTTCTTCGTCGGTGACGCCGGGTTTTTCCATGGCAAAGGTCGTTACTGCCGATTGGCCCCGCGCGAAAGCCGCGTTATGGGCGGACGCAGAGCGCGCCCGTAGTTCAACTGGATAGAGCACGAGCCTTCTAAGCTTGGAGTTGCAGGTTCGAGTCCTGCCGGGCGCGCCATTTTTCTAAAGTCGGCCGATGATAGAAAGCCTGCGCTTCGGCACCGTTGCTGTCTCGAATTAACGTGCGAACCAGGCCTGCAGCTTCGCGATCGCATCCGTGACAGTGCTGCTGTTGCTATTCAGTTTGAGCTCGCGTTCGGCCTTGCGCGCGAGATCGCCGAGCTCTGCATCATCGAAATGGGCAGCAATGCCCGCCATGACATGAAGCTGGCCGCGCAACCGTTCGCTCTGCTGGGTTCCGGAAATTCCATCCGCATCGAATTCGGCAAGCTGATCGCGCAGCGCTTCCTTGCGCTGCTCGTACAGTTCGCGTGCTTCGTCGATTTCATCGCCGGGTCGGCCCCCTTCGGCGGGAGCAACAGGTGTATCCTTGCCCAACCAGCGTTCAAGGCAAGAACCCAGCACGTCAATCGCGATCGGTTTGGCCAGGTGGTCCTGCATGCCGGCATCGAGACATTGCTCGATATCGTCGGCATAGGCGTTGGCGGTAATCGCAATGATCGGCAGCTCTTGCGCGGTGACCCCTTCGGTGCGGATCCGGCGGGGGGCCTCCAGCCCGTCCATTTCGGGCATCTGCATATCCATCAAGACCGCATCGAACATCTCGCCGCTCGCTCGCGCCGCCAGCACCTGCTCGACCGCCTGCTTGCCATCTTCGGCAATGGATGCAGTCATGCCCAGCCGCGATAACATTGCAATGGCCAGCTTGCGGTTGATTTCGGCATCTTCAGCCAGCAGCACGTGACGCCCGGCGAGGGTTTCGCGGGAGGTTGTGGCATTACCCTGAAGCATCGGCGCGGAAATGTGTTCGCTACACCGCACAAGCGGCAGGGTAAGCGTGAAAATCGATCCTTTGCCGATCTCGCTGCTTGCGAAGAGCTTGCCGCCCATGAGCTCTGCAAGTTGCTGTGCGATCGCCAAGCCGAGCCCGGTGCCCGATCCGGTAGTCTCACGCGATCCGCTAGATTCCAACTGCGTAAACTCTTCGAAAATGTGATGTAATTTATCCGAGGAGATACCGGGGCCGGTATCGATAACCCGGATGACGATCTGGCCCTTTTCTTCGCGTGCCCGGATGCGAACCGATCCTTCTTCGGTAAATTTGATGGCGTTCCCAACGAGGTTGAGGATAATCTGGCGCACGCGCAGCTTGTCGCTGATACCTTCGGGCAGGTCAGGCGCGATTTCCATTTCCAGCGCGATGCCCTTGGCCTTCGCATTCGGTTCGAACAGGCGGACACTACTGCGGACCAGGTGACCAAAATCGACCGGCTCGCGCGATAGTTGCATTCGCCCGGCCTCGATCTTCGACAGATCAAGAAGTTCGTTGAGCAGACGCAGCATTGCCTTGCCCGATTCCGAAATCATCCGCGCGTATTCATGGTGCTCCTCCGACAGGTCGCTTTCGATCAGCAGGTCGGCGAAACCGATCACTCCGTTCATCGGTGTGCGGATTTCGTGGCTCATATTGGCAAGGAAATGCGCTTTCGCCCGCGATGCACGCTCCGCTTCGTCGCGCGACTGGCGCAATTGTTCCTGCGCCAGAACCGTTTCGGTGATGTCCTTGAACACGCCGAATACCGTTATGACTTCGCCGGTAGGGGAGGTTTCTGCATGGCCCACGCTAGCGACGTGGCGCAATTCGCCATCGGGCCGGATGATGCGCGCCTGGAACTTGAAATCTTCGCCGTGTTCGAAGGCCTTGGATACCATTTCGCTGACGCGTTCGCGATCGTCTTCGCAGTAGAACTCAAGGCCGTCGGCGACACTGGGCGTAAAATCGCTTCCGACACCATGAATGCGATAGACCTGATCCGACCAGATCAGGGCGTTTTCCTGGACATCGACACGCCAATGGCCGATATTGGCCACATGCTCTGCCATCTGAAGAAGGCGGTTGTTTTCGCGAATGCGCGCGTTTTGTTCGGTATCGAGCAATCTTGCGCGACGACGTTCCCCGATGTTGCGCACCACACCAATATAGTCCTGCAGTTCGCCGCTTTCGTTCCGGCGCGCGGCGAAGTGGGCTTCTAACCAGACGTAATGGCCATCTGCGTGACGATGGCGATAGGTTGTGAGCGCCGTGGAGACTTCGCCTTGGAACAGACGTTCGCTGGCCTTCATGGTCGAAGCGCGATCATCGGGATGGATTGCGTTGATGGGCGATTGCCCTGTCATCTGTTCGGGCGTGTAGCCCAGGAGCTTTTCGCAGGAAGGGCTGATGTAGCGACGAACACGATCAGGCCCGATGACGACCAGCATATCCGGCATCGCCATCACCAATTCATCGTAAAACCCGTTGCTCGAAGGTTCGTCTGGCTCTTCGGCGACAGGTGCGGCCGATATCCGGTTCGATGTCTTGTCGGAAAGGGGGCCTTGTTTGCGGAATGCCAGCAGTACGAGGACCACCACGGTTCCGGCGGCGAAACCGAGCGCAATCGAAAGTAGATCCAAATCTGTCATCGAAGGCTCAATTCATCGAATTAAATTACCTGTCTGTCAGATATGCAATAAAGGCACCATAGGCACAATCCCGTGTCACGCTGTATGCTGGTTTCCTAAGCATTGGGAATATGGCAGTCTCGGAGGTATGCTGCGTGATCCAACGGCTTTTGACCGCACCTCCTAGAGAAAAGGACAGCCGCTTGGGTATGTTCGGACAGGGACGTTTATGAAGAACCGGAAATTTCTGTCCGCCGTGGTGGCGGGTACCATGCTGGCTTCATCCGGGGCCGCGCAGGCTCCTGCAGCAAATGCCCCATCATCGAGCGCGATCGAAGAAAGTCCGGCATCTCCTGCGCCTGTCACGAGGGTCATAACTCTGGAAGAACTCGGGCTTGAGAACGGCTTCGAGATCGAAGGCCTTTCCGGAGCGCGAACCCTGTATTTCCCGTTGCCGGCTGCGGCAGGGGCAGATGATTT
>CATMNW010000132.1 GCA_950071875.1 uncultured Erythrobacteraceae bacterium
GCCTGTTTTCTGTCGATCGCCGCAGGCACGACGCTGGCGAGCCTGCAGCGCGGTCTGGACGACAAGGCCATCATCCGCTGCATGCCGAACACGCCGGCCGCGATCGGCAAGGGCGTGTTCGGCATCTTCGCCAATGCGCGTGTCACCCCGGCCCAGAACCGCATGGTTCGCGACGTGCTGGAACCCTGCGGGATCGTGCTGGAGGTCGGATCCGATGAGGATATCGACCGGATCACCGCGATTTCGGGTTCGGGCCCGGCCTATCTGTTTCACTTTATCGAGGCTCTGGCCCAGGCGGGGCGCCGGATCGGCCTGACCGATGACGTGGCGCTGGCCGCCGCGCGCGGCACCGCCCCCGGGCCGGTCACCTACCAGGCCGCCCGTGGCGTGCTGTCGTTCCTGCGTGCCGTGCCCGACGTCGTGTTCGCACTGGTCTTCGTCACCGCGGTCGGGCTCGGCCCGTTCCCAGGTGTGCTCGCGGTCGCGGTGCATAATCACTACAAGCGGCTGAAGCACGCGGGCAAGGCGGGCGATGTCGAACTCGCCAAGTCGAACATCCTGCTCGTCGGCCCGACCGGTTCGGGCAAGACGCTGCTGGCGCAGACGCTGGCGCGTACCTTCGACGTGCCGTTCACCATGGCCGACGCCACCACACTGACCGAAGCCGGTTACGTGGGTGAAGACGTTGAAAACATTATCCTCAAGCTGCTCCAGGCATCCGACTACAATGTCGAGAAGGCGCAGCACGGCATCGTTTACATCGACGAGATCGACAAGATCACGCGCAAGGCGGAAAATCCCTCGATCACGCGCGACGTGTCGGGCGAGGGTGTTCAGCAGGCACTGCTCAAGCTGATGGAAGGCACTACCGCCTCCGTCCCGCCGCAGGGCGGTCGCAAGCATCCGCAGCAGGAATTCCTGCAGGTCGATACGACGAACATCCTGTTCATCTGTGGCGGCGCATTTGCCGGCCTCGACAAGATCATCGGTGATCGCCTGCAAAAGCGTTCGATCGGTTTCGGCGCGCATGTCGCCGATCCGGACAAGCGTCGCATCGGCGAGCTACTGGAAAAGAGCGAACCGGAGGATCTCCTCAAGTTCGGTCTAATCCCGGAATTTGTCGGGCGTCTTCCGGTCATCGCGACGCTACACGATCTCGATGTCGATGCGCTCGTCACGATCCTTCAGGAGCCGAAAAACGCCATTGCAAAACAGTACCACAGGCTCTTTGAACTGGAAGATGTGGAACTGACCTTCACGGACGAAGCTTTGCGCGCAATTGCCGAGAAGGCGATCAAGCGGAAGACTGGCGCGCGTGGCCTGCGCTCGATCGTGGAAGCGATCCTGCTCGACACGATGTTCGATCTTCCCGATATGGAGGGCGTTACCGAAATCGTGATCGACAAGGACGTGGTAGAGGGCAAAAAGGAGCCTATCCAGGTCCACGGCGGCAAGAAGGACGAAGAAGAAGCGGCCTGAGCCGTTCTTCCCAGCCGATCGTAATTTCGAAAAGCCCGCCTCGGATTGGCGGGTTTTTCATTGGGCGCTCAGCAACTCGCACCGCATTCCGACCGACTTGTCTCGATTTGCAGGGTTGTATGGCCGATACGATGGTGATGCTCGAGTTCGTGCTGGATCTCGCGCAACAGCGCGTCTCCCGGGTGACCGCCAGGCATCACGAGATGTGCGGTAAGCGCGGTTTCGGTCGTACTCATCGGCCAGATGTGCAGGTCGTGGACCTCATCCACCCCGGGCAAACCGGTAAGGTAGGCTCGAACTTCGCTTTCGGAGATTCCTTTCGGCACCGCGAGCATGCTCATCGCAACGCTGTCCTTCAGCAGGCCCCAGGTGCTCCACGCAATGACGAGCACGATGACGAGGCTAACCGCCGGATCGATCCAGCGCTCCCCGGTCCAAATGATTGCGAGCCCTGCAACAACGACGCCCAGGCTGACGAGGGCATCGGCAGCCATGTGCAGGAATGCGCCACGGATATTGATGTCATGTTGGCCGCGGACGAACAGGGCGGCGGTGCCCGCGTTGATGGCGATACCGATAGCCGCGACGATCGCCATTGTTTCACCTTGGACCGCTGCCGGTTCTGCGATGCGGCGTAGCGTTTCGAACAGGATCGCCCCGATGGCTATCAGCAGCAACACGGCATTGAGCAGCGCTGCAAGTATCGTGGAGCTTTTGTAGCCATAGGTGAAACGCTCTGACGGGGAGCGCTTGGCTGCGACGCTGGCACCCCAGGCGAGCAGCAGGGCAAGCACGTCGGAAAGATTGTGGCCCGCATCGGCAATGAGTGCCATCGAGCCTGAAATCCACCCGTAGGCGGCTTCGACAATTACGAAAGCAGTATTGAGAACGACGCCGATCAGGAATGCGTTGCCGAAGTCGGCCGGCGCATGGGCATGACTACCGTGTCCATGGTCGTGCCCATGACCATGATCGTGGCTGTGTCCCTTGCTCATCGAACGCTATTGATAAACACAGGAATCGAGCCCGTCACGCCGGACTTGGCCGATACGAGCGGACAGAGTGTTGCCGTGCCGTGCCAGCCAGCCGCGCGGGTTCTTGACCGAACGTTCCTTTGGCAATGGAAGCGCAGCGGCCATCCGCGCAGCCTCCAGCGGGGTGAGCGCAGCTGCGGGTTTCCCAAAATAACGCCGGGCGCCGGCTTCAACGCCATAGGTCCCGATGCCGGTCTCCGCGACGTTGAGATAGACTTCCATGATCCGCCGTTTGCCCCAGACCTGCTCGATCAGGACGGTAAACCACGCCTCGAAGCCTTTGCGCACGTAGCCGCCGCCCTGCCACAGGAACACGTTCTTGGCGGTTTGCTGGCTGATGGTGGACCCGCCACGTATCCGACCGCCTTGCGAATTCTGCTCGAACGCCTTCTTGATCGCTTCTTGATCGAAGCCTTCGTGAGTGCAGAACTTGCCGTCTTCCGCCGCGATCACCGCGCGTACCATGTTGCGATCGATATTGTTGAGGCTGGTCCAGTCCTTCGTGATGCCGTTACCATCCAGCAGCATGGTCGCCGTTACCGGCACCGGGAGGAACCTGAACAGGACGACCAGCAGCAGGCTGAGGCCGACAAAGCCGACCAGGGCCTTGAACAGAAAGCGGATTACCTTGCGCATGGCGGCCGGTTTAACCGGCCCGGGCAGTGCGCGCAATCTGCCTGCTTGCCGCGCGGCCCTTGCACTGCTTAGGTTCACCAAAGGGCCGAGGGGTGCCCGGGGAGATATTATGCGCACGACGATTTTCGCAGCCGCCGCTTCTGCGTTGGCACTAGCATTGGGGACATCGCCCGCCGCAGCCGATCCGGCTGAAATAAAGCGCGCCGTCGCAGCAGAATACGATCGCGACCTCGAAGCGCTGTTCAAGCATTTCCACGCCAATCCCGAACTCTCGTTTCTCGAGACCGATACGGCGAAACGCATGGCCATCGAACTACGCGACGCCGGGCTCGAGGTGACCGAAGGAGTGGGGGGTACAGGCGTCGTCGGGATGGTGCGCAATGGCGACGGCCCGCTGATCCTGCTGCGGGCGGACATGGACGGCTTGCCGCTGCCCGAAAAGACCGGCCTCGACTATGCTTCCAAAGCTACGCAAGTAGGGCAGGACGGGCAGGAATATCCGGTCATGCACGCGTGCGGGCATGATGTTCACATTACCTCGATGGTCGGTACTGCGCGCCAGCTCATGGCGATGAAGGACCAGTGGACCGGAACGCTGATGTTCGTCGTCCAGCCAGCTGAAGAACGGGTTGGCGGTGCAGCGGCGATGTTGGCAGACGGGCTATATGACCGCTTCGGCAAACCCGATTACGCGCTTGCATTCCACGTTTCTTCCGGCCTCGCGACCGGCAAGATTTCGGCTTCGGAAACGATCCAGTATTCCAGCGCCGATTCGGTCGACATCATGGTGCCGGGCGTCGGCGCGCATGGTGCCAGCCCCCACATGGGACGCGATCCGGTGTATATTGCCTCGCAAATCGTCACCGCACTTCAATCGGTGGTTAGCCGCGAGATCGGACCACTGAAGCCCGGGGTCATCACGGTCGGGGCTTTCCATTCGGGTACCAAGCACAACATTATTTCCGATCGCGCCGACCTGCAGCTAACGGTCCGCGCCAATGACGAGGAAACCCGCGCCCAACTGCTGGAATCAATCGAGCGGATTGCCGTGCAGATGGGCCGTGTCCACGGACTGCCCGAAGAACTTCCCGTAACCGTCACCGTGTCCGAAGGGACGCCGGTCACCAATAACGACCCGGAGCTTGCCCGCAGGCTTAATGCCGCACTGGTCCGCGATCTGGGGGCCGATGTATTCGAACCATGGGAACAGAAGGGCATGGGGGCGGAAGACTTCGCCTATTTCGTGGCAGAGGAATACGGGGTGCCCGGCTATTATTTCGCAGTAGGCGGAACCCCGCCCGAAGCCTTCGAAGCCGAGGAGGCTGGCGGCCCACCGGTTCCCTCGCATCATTCGCCCTTGTTCAAAATCGCGCCCCGGGAATCGGTGACGCTTGGCACGGAAGCCATGATCGCCGCAGTGCTCGACCTTGCGCCGGCCCGGTAATCCCTCGCTCGGTGATTCATAGGAAATTGGCATTCTGCCGATAGGATGCTGCACATGGACATCCGCCTGATACTTGCTGTCGTGATAACCGTGGTGCTGCTTGGGGCGTTGTGGTTCGTCCTGCAGCGCCGCAAGCGGCAGGCGGCCGAGCGGGACATTTCAGCGCAGCAGCAGGAAGAGCAAAGCGATCGTATCGCCAGCGAGCGGTTGCAGAAACTTGCTGCCGCTCACCGCGAACTGTCGCAGGATGACGGTGACGACGAAGCCAGGGACGAGGAAGAGTTCCCCGACGAGCCGGAAGACGGTTCGATCGGTGACACCGCCACTGGTGATGTGCCCCGCGCGGAAATATTGGAAATGGAAACGGCCGAAACCGCCGCGCCATCGGTGCCCGATGATGGCTGGGCCGCGGTCCTGTCGCCTACTGTTCCCATTGCTCGCGTCGGCCTTCGTCGTAGCTGGCTTGGCGGGCGTCCGCATCTTCCGCCGGGAACACCGTGGCCGGAACACGAGGGGGTGCGATCGATATTCTATGCCGGGATCGACCTGTCCGAGCTTCCACCGGCGGTATGGGGCGGCAGGGGGCCACGCGATGGATGGCTTCTTCTGTTTCTCAATCCCGTCACGAACGAGCCCCGCTGCCTGCATGTAAATTCTATCGGTTCCGGCGAGGGTGAACGGTCGAATACCTTGCCTGCCGATTATGCGTTCTTCGGCCCCTACGGTGGCCTGGGACAGGACGGCACAGGGGATGCGTCGATACCGCGAGGGTTTGCCGAGTGGCCGGTTGCCGTGGAAGCGCGACGCGATACAGCGAAGCCTAACCCGGATCAGCCTGCGCAGGATACACTGACGTCTGCCGCTATCCCGAACTACGATTTCGCCGATCCCGCCCTACACCCGGTCGATGAGGTTGCGACCCTCGCCATGCTCGATGCGATCATGGCCGATTTTGCGCGACTGAGGGAAACGCGATACGCGGATGTCGAAGAAGAGGTCGAGGAAAGCGGGGTCCGCGTGGAAACTCTTCGACGCAAGCTCGCGGCCATTCTGGAGGCCGAGGTTCCCGACCAGAATGAAGCATCCGACCTACGCCAGAAACTCGCGCAGGCCGAAACTTCTCACAACGCGCTGGTGGGTGAAGTCGATGCGAATATGGCCGCACAAACCCACTTGGCGCAGATCGTGAACATGGTCCGCGATCATGCCGGGAAAAACGGGCTAAATCCGGCGGACATCGCGCAAATCATGCAGGGACTGGCCGAAGTTCCGGTGGCCTGGCGTGAACGGACCACAGCTGCCGGAGAAGAAACCGTCGTGCTGAATGAACGACCGATCACGCAAATTGCGATTGGCGATCAGCATCCCGGGGCATCGATGATCGCTGTCGCTGCCGAGCACGCGAAGCATGCATATACCCGCCGCCCGGAGATATTCTCTCCGGATCGGGAAGCGGCGTGGACCCAGATTTTCACATCCTTGAGCGCAGCTGTGGGCAAGATCGGTGGCATGCCGCATGGTAACGTCGAAGGTTTCGACCCGGACGAGGACATCCTGTTGCTCGAGCTGGAAAGTTCGCCGCTTGTAGGCTGGAAATTTGCGAATGCCGGACGCCTTTCGTTCGTGCTTGGCAAAAACGATCTGGAACAAGGCGCATTCGACAGGTTGCGGGCTTCGGTTTCCGGCACCTGATACGAAAACGGCGCGCCAGACCGATGGTCATGGCGCGCCGCTTCAGTGATTCGTGAAAGCCGGTACCTCAGGCAACGCCTGGCAACAGCTTCTCGCCAGCGATAGCCTTCATCGCCTTCTGCAGCTTTTCGAAGGCACGGACCTCGATCTGGCGGATGCGTTCGCGGCTGACCGAATACACCTGGCTGAGTTCTTCCAGGGTTTGCGGGTTTTCGGTCAGTCGGCGTTCGGTAAGGATGTGCTTTTCCCGATCGTTCAGGCTGTCCATCGCTTCGACCAGCATGTCGTGGCGCACTTCGCTTTCCTGCGCATCGGCGACGAGTTCGTCCTGCAGCGGACCATCGTCCTTCAGCCAGTCCATCCATTCGCCGGAACCGTCTTCGCCATTGCGCATCGGCACGTTCAACGAACCGTCGCCGCCCATCAGCATGCGGCGGTTCATGTTGACCACTTCCTGCTCGGGCACGCCGAGATCGGTGGCGATCTTGGCCACATCGTCGGGATGCAGGTCGGTATCTTCGTAGGCGTCGAGATTCTTCTTCATCCGGCGCAGGTTGAAGAACAGCTTCTTCTGCGCGGCGGTGGTGCCCATCTTCACAAGGCTCCACGAACGCAGGATGTATTCCTGGATGCTCGCCTTGATCCACCACATGGCATAGGTCGCGAGGCGGAAGCCGCGGTCGGCTTCGAACTTCTT
>CATMNW010000133.1 GCA_950071875.1 uncultured Erythrobacteraceae bacterium
AGCAATACTGGTCGGCGCGCGAACAGGCAGTCGGCGATCCCGTCAGGAACAGCAGCGGTGGCGACCCTTGAAATCTTCAACGTCGCGCATGGCCAATGTTCGTTGATCTCAAGCGACTCCGGCGCGCACATGTTGATCGACTGTGGGCACAATGGAGGTACGGGTTGGCGACCTTCTGAAATGTTGGCTCGTCGTGGAGTCCGTTGGCTCGACGAACTTGTAATTACCAACTGCGACGAAGACCATGCTAGCGATTTACCTCGGCTGCTGGAGACCGTCGACATTGGCTGCCTCACCCGCAACCCAACAGTCTCGGGCAACGAACTCTACCGATTAAAGGCATCTGGGGGCATGGGCGCCGGCATCGCATCGCTCGTCGACATGACAATGCATTTCAACCAGCCAGCGGGTTCACTTGCCGCCTTCGATGGGATGACATGCAGGATATTCTGGAACAGTTATCCTTACGATTTCGAAGACGAGAACAACCTCAGCCTGGTGCTGGTGATGCGCTGGCCGGGCCGGCTAGGCATACCGGGCTTCTCGATATTGTACGGCGGTGACATGGAGAGGGAAGGTTGGCTGCGCCTTCTTGATCGATCTGACTTTCGCCGAGAAATGCACGACATTAACGTCTTTGTGGCGTCGCACCACGGTCGCTACAATGGGTACTGTCCCGAGTTGTTCGAATGGACCGGTCTACAACCAGACATCTTTGTGGTCTCGGACTGCGGTATCCAGCACGCAACGCAAGAAACCATCGCGCTATATCGGCACCGTGCACGCGGCATCGAACACAACGGGACGCTGCGCCGCGTCATCACCACTCGACGAGATGGCTGGATACGCTTTCATATTTACGACGGACGAGCGCGCCTGCTGACCTCGAGCACATAGCGGCATGCTCTCAGCGGCAGCTTTTGGGACCCGATGCGCTCAAGCAGAACGGCAGAAAATGGGGCGCATTGCCGCCGTTGGCGCTCCTGACTGATCGGCAGGCCTCTGGGCGAAAGCTCTGTCATCAAAGGATCGGGAGAAAAAATCCGAAAAAGGTTCTGCGAAGTGACGACTGCTCCCGCTTTATGCCCGCCAATCTCCGTCTAGGATATGCAATGACATATGTAAAGCCGACCATATATGTCTTTGCATATTTTCCTTGCTATTCTCACGGATGATCGTATATGCTAAAATATATAACAGTCGATCAGCATATGCAGAAACCTATTTATGAGTACGGCAATCGAAGACATCGCCGCAAGCATCAAAGCGGCTCGGATAGCAAAAGGCTTTACCCAGAAAGAGCTGGGTGAGCGGGTGGGCTTGCCTCAAAGCCATATCTCCAAAATCGAAGGCGGGAGTGTAGACCTACAGATTTCCAGCCTCGTCGAAATAGCGCGCGCGCTCGACCTCGAACTGAAGCTAGTGCCTCGAAGGACCGTACCGGCGATCGAAGGCGTAGTTCGCTCACAGCGCGAAAGAAGCGAGGCAAGTCGAGTGCTCGCAACGATTGCCGAAACCAACCGGTTCGCCGAGCGAGTACGGGAGAGCTATCCGAGCGTCACCGAAGTGACCGAGCTTCAAAGCGCACTTAAGGATATCCAGGCCGTTAATTTCACTCCCGAAACGCTCAAAGCCATCGAGCAGGCCTTGCAGCCCGTCGCTCATCTGAAAAAGCATCTCCAGGATCTCGGCTGGGCGCTTGAGCAGCAAGAGGGAAGGAAGAAACTCGCCCAACAGGTCGCGGCATCCACACGGGCACTCCAACACGTCAGAAACCTGCAGGTTCACGCAATCGATCGAGGTAGTGCCCGCAGACGGCCTGCTTACCGGCTTGAGGACGACGCCACATGATCGACGCAGCGGCTCTCGATATCTTTCTGGGTAAGACGCGCGTTGGAACCATTGCGCGCCTCGATGGAGATGCGAGCATCTTCACATTCGACGAAGTCTACCTTTCCGACCAGGAGCGGCCGACGCTGTCGCTGGCCTACAAGGACGCGAACGGCGAAATCATTGCGGACACACGCAGCTATCGAACGAAAATCGAGCCGTTCTTCTCCAACCTCCTTCCCGAAGGCACGCTTCGCGACTATCTGGCCCGCCGCGCGGGCGTGAAAGCCGTGCGCGAGTACCACCTTCTCACACAGCTCGGACACGATCTTCCCGGCGCAGTGCGCGCCGTCGCCGTCGATGCCGAGGAAACGGAGGCCGACGAGCTAGATGAAGAAGCGGCGGGGAAGCAGGCAGAGCGCGCGCTGCGCTTCTCGCTTGCCGGCGTGCAACTCAAATTCTCGGCTATCAAAGCCCAGGGCAAGAATGGCGGACTGACGATCCCAGTCACAGGCAGCGGCGGCGACTGGATCGTCAAGCTGCCCTCTGCGAGACATCCGGACGTGCCCGAGGCTGAATTCGCAGCGATGAAACTGGCGGCAAAGATCGGGATCGACGTACCTGAAATCGGCCTTGTGCCTCTCGATCAGATCGATGGCATACCCGAAGGTATCACCCGTTACGGAGAGTCCGCTTTTGCCATCCGGCGCTTCGACCGGGGGGAAGAGGGACCCGTGCACACCGAAGACTTCGCCCAGGTGTTCGGTGTCTTTGCAGACGATAAATACGAGAATGCGAGCTACCGCCAGATCCTCAGCGTGCTGGCGATCGAGACCGACGAGCAAAGCGTGATCGAATTCGTCCGCCGGCTCACCTACTCGGTGCTGATCGGCAATGGCGACATGCACCTCAAGAACTGGTCGTTGATTTATCCGGACCGGCGCAACGCGCTGCTGGCACCTGCCTATGACCTGCTTTCGACGCTCGCCTATATCCCAGGCGACGATGCTGCACTCAAGTTTCATAGCTCGCGCGAGTGGGCATCCTACACCTATGACGAACTCGAGACGATCGCCGACAAGGCAAGGCTGCCTGCCAAATTGATCACCGCGACAGCGAAGGATGTCGTTGCACAGTTCGACGACGCCTGGAGCAGCGAAAGCGGACACCTGCCCTTCCCCGATGACGTGCGAAGCGCGATTGAGAGGCATCGCAAGACTCTTGCGATCTGAGAGCGGTTCCGAAATCCGGCCGTTCGCGTGTAAGCACCACACGGATCAGCTGCCGGGCCCAATTCGTCAGAAAATCTGGCACATAGCGGCCCTTCAAATCCCGAAATCCAGCGTCTTGCTCTTGCTTCGGGCGAGTTCCTTTTCGGCCTTGTTGGCCTCTTCCGGTTTTGGCCGATCAAGTTCGCCGTTATTCTTTTCTGTCGCAACCACCTGTGCGGTGACCTCGAGGGCCGAGGCCTTCTCGCCTTTGTTGCGTGCCACGGCTGCTCCGAGCCTGTCCGAACTGTCGACGACCAGTGTCAGGTGATCGCGAAGCCTCGTGATCGTCACCAGGAACGTCTTCTGGTTCGACAGGTTGCGCTCGCGGCTGTCCATGACGGCTATGCCGCGATCGGATGTCAGACCCTGCGCCATGTGGGCGTTGAGCGCATAGGCAAGATCGATCCGCTTCAGCATCGGATCGTCCTTTTTGAGCTCGACTTGGTCTCCCTTGGAAGTTTCGAAAGTGACCTTCCCGCCAACAACGGCAACCACCCTGGCCTGGTCGGCATTGAAGAGGCCGCGGCGATGATCGTTGCGGGTCCATCGGATCCGGTCGCCTTCATGGATCTCGAGCTTCCTCGGCTCATGCAAAGTCAGATTCTGGTCGCCCTTCCCTGCCCTGATCCGTGCCGGGTCGAACCGGAACCGCTTGCCGCGCTTGTCCGCAACTTCGACCTGCCTGCCCTTCCGGTCCTGTCCCAGGACACGATACTCGCCCGCTGACAGTCCCAGGGCCTGTTGCTTTCTCGAGACCTCGAGAACCCGGCCAGGCTGATAGGCCGAGAGATGTCGCAGCTCCTCGCGGGTCGCGTTGACGCGGTCCAGCACTCCGAGCTCGGCCTTGCCCGGACCGATCTCGCCATTGGCGAGAAGTCCTTGCTGGACAGCAGCATTGACCGCTGAGCGGATTGCACGGCCCGAGGCGTAGATCGATGTCCGCGCACGGGCGTCCTTGTCGAGCGCTAACCAGGTCTCAGCAGCGACCAGCGCGCCATCGCCCCTGCCCTCGACCGTGTGCGGCTGCAGGTGACGCAGCGCCGTGCGCACATCACCCGCCTGCGCTGCTGCCTGCGCCTCGCGAACGACAGGGTCGCGGGCGCGCAGGTTGGTCGCCATTTCAGCGCTTGCCATACCCGTCCGCTGCAGGAGCGCGAAGGGTTTGCCCGCATCGACTGCGCCGAGCTGCTTGCGGTCCCCCATCAGGACCAGGCGGTGAACGCCAGCCAGATTGGCAAGGCGGGCGAGCTTTTCCTTGTCCTCGTTCGAGACCATCGATGCTTCGTCGAGCACGAGCACATGGTCCTTCAGCGCTGCCTTTGCCTCCAAACGCAGCACCGCGTTACCGGGATCGTCGAGCAGCTTGTTCCAGCCACCAAGGAACCGGGCCAGCGTCTGCGAGGCTATACCGGTGTCGCGTTCGAGCATCTGGACGAGCGTGTTCTGGATCGCGAGCCCGATGACCGGGCGGCCCTCGTCGCGCAACACCGCGGCGACGGGCTTCAAAACACTGCTTTTGCCGGCCCCTGCAATTCCCTGGACCGCGATCGTTCGATCCTCGGACGTCAGGATCAGCTTCGCCGCCCCGAGCTGACCCTCGTTGAGACGGAACCCCTGCCCTGTCATTGCAGCGGCCTGGACACGATCAGTCGCGCTTTTCGGCTCAACTGCAGATGAGCTCGCACCCTTGCCGGCGGCAACCTCGGACACGATCCGCTGCTCGGTCAGCACCTCGTCACGCGAGGCGAGCCAGCCCTTGTGCTCTCCCATCCCTGCTATGAGCTCGCCAGAGCGCACCAAGGCGCGGGTCCGTTTCTCGATATCAGCAATCGTCGCTGGCAACCCGAAATCGAGCGCAGCCTTGTAGAGCGCGGTGCGCTCGAAGGCAGCCTCGCGCTGCGAAAGATGACGCACCGCCGAAGCGACGGCCTGTGCCGCTGCGATCGTCTCACGGTCCTGTCTGAGGACCGACTTGGGCACAAGCGGATCAGCCGGATCGCCCCTGACATGCGCGGCGAAGCGTCCCAGCCATGCGCGCCCGCGCTCGACAAGCGAGCCGAACCTGCCAGTTTCGATCGACTGTTTCAGTGAGCGGGTCTGCGCCCGCTCGACCAAGGGCGCGAGGTCCAGCCCGATCGATTTCGCGGTGTCGCTCCATTGCATGCCGAGGGCCTCGCGGTCCTCGATCCCGTCCTTGCTCGCGCGCGTATCGAGCGCGGCAATGCGGCCCGCTTCAAGACCAGAACCGCGCCGTGCATCGAGCACTTCCTGGCGGCGGCTCGAGAACGCCATGACCTGTTCGCGGGTGATACCGCGCGCTTCGAAATTGCCGTGCTTGAGGGTCGGTCCCGGCTCATAGCCAAGCTTCTCGACCGCGACGCGAAAGCGCGCCATTGCGATAGAATTGAGCGTGGTGTTGAGCTGCCAGAGCCGATCATTCTTGAGCGTTCGCCACTTGCCGTCCTTGCCTTGCGTGACATTGGCGATGACCGCATGGAAATGGAGGTTCGGCTCCTGGTTACGGTTGGTGTCGTGCTGGAACAGGCCGATCGCGAGGTTCCCGGTGGCCTGTGTGACGGTTTTGCCTTTCTCGACCATCCGGGTCTCGGCCGCATTCTTCTCAGCCCAGTGCAGCGCTTCGAGGACGGCTTCGCGGTAGGCGGCAATGATCCGCTCATCCTTCCCGACGAGCGCCAGCAGCGACCAGCTCTTGGGAACGGAGAAAGTGAGGTCTGTACCCGGGCGGTGTGCCTGCCCGGGATTGCCGACGCTGCTGCCGTCGGGCAGCTCGCCTCTCAGCAACGCGTCGAACGTTTGGGCCTCGACCTTGCCATTGAGACCAAGGCGCTTTGCACCCTCGCCCACCCACTGCCCCGAACGGTCGGCATCGGCGCTCGCGTAGTAATTGTCCGAGGCGAAGTAGCTCGCCGCGGCCGAAGGCGAGCGGACATTGGCGACGGAAAGCATGTGCTGGGATCACTTTCTCTTGGCCCTCGTCCCCTCCCCTGTTGGGCGTCACATGTCCGGATCAAAGTCCCCGTAATCGTGACCATGGTCCTGCCCCTGATCGGCATCGCGACCCTGCTTCGCTGCACCGCCAAGCAGCGACTTCTGCTGCTCTTCCTGGAGCCTCTGGTCAGCCTTGCCGCGCGCATCCTGCGCCCGCTGATGCGATGCGGGATCGGGAATGTCAGACCTCGCTGAAGGTGCATCCCGTTGCTCCTTGCCGCGTTGCTCCTCGGCTTTCGAAGACAGAGGAAGGTCGGATTGAGCCGGCCGCTGAGGGTCTGATGTCCCCCTTTCCTCTTGCGCATTCGGATCGCGACGCTTCCTTGTCTGGTCCGGTCGAGCCTGATCGCCCTTGTTGCTGCGACGGGTCCGGCGCAGTTCCTTTTTGTCTTCCTGGTCGGCTTTCTTTTCAGCGCTGTCGGAGCGATCGTGCGCGTCCCTCATCCGGCGAGGATCACCATCATTGTCGCCTGTTTCAGAGGCTGCTCCGGCACCGCCCCCTGCTCCATCTTTACCATCAGAGTGCCGGGTCTGCGGCGGTGGCTTCGGCATATCGCGGGGAATGAAGCCTTCGGCTACCCGAGGCCAGTTGCGCGGTGCGAGAACCACGGGTGCCGCCGGAAATCCTTCGGGAAACTTGATGAAACCATGAAGGTTCTTGAGCTTCATCAGCTCGTCAGGAAGCAGCAACGGAACGACCTGGCGCCGGGGCGTCAGGCTCACCGCGTCACGCGCATTGTTGTAGCCGTAGCTGTAACCTTCCTCCATCTCGCGAACCTCGCGGTGGCCGATGATATCGGAACACCAGGTGGCGGTCTCGCGGTCTGCTGTGCCGAGGATCAGCTTGGTTCGGGCAAGCGAGGACAGGGT
>CATMNW010000134.1 GCA_950071875.1 uncultured Erythrobacteraceae bacterium
TTATCGTTTGGCAGCAGATCGAGGGCAACGCCGTCGCTCCTCTGGCGATGAAATTTGCAGTCGAGATCCCGCCAGCGATCACGTTATTTTGCCTGCTGATTTTCGGGGTTTTGTTCGGTTTGCCCGGCCTCTTGCTGGGTGGCCCATTGACCGTGGTATTATGGATGACGATCAAGACGCTATGGGTCGAACCTCGAGCGTCTGGATAAGCGGAGTCAGTTGCCTCGACCATTCGACTGGTCAAAAGGGAGAAGGCTCCGCAGCGAATTAGAGCGACAAGTACGCCAGCAATGTAGTCAAAAGACCGGTTAGAAAATTTCCATCCTAATGGCACTCATTGCCGGGCAAGCTTGACTGACCTGAAACCTGCTCTTGGTAAGTCCCCCTAATCACATGTGGACGCGATCAATCCCGGACACCCTCAGGGTTATGATCTCTTGGTGTCTAGCAGAGCTGATATCAGCGATGATCACGCGGTTTCGGCCCGCGTGCTTGGCGGCATAGAGTGCGTCGTCGGCTTGCCTGTAAAGCGTGTCGAACGGCCCATCCGCTATGCCTTGCGCGATCCCAATGCTGGTGGTGATCCGGAGAGCGGGTGCAATTGCATCAAAATTGCATTGCGCCAATTCGGATTTTACTGCTTCGCCAAGTCGACATAGGTCTTGGCCGTCAAGCCCGCTCACACCCACGACGAACTCTTCTCCGCCTAGCCTGCCAACATGGCAGGCATATCGCGCTTCAAACGTCTGCAATTTGCGACTTATAGCTATTAGGACCTCATCTCCTGTCTGATGCCCAAACTCATCATTGACCAACTTGAACCTATCCAGATCGATTACGAGCAAGCCGAACGGGACTTTCACGAGCCCGCCAAAATCTTCTGAGCATCGGGCAAGGAACCCCCTGCGGTTCAACAATCCCGTCATCGGATCCCGTTCGGCGAGTTCCACCATTCTCAAACCAGTTTCGATCGCGACGTCGCGCTCCACTCGCAGGGATCCCAAGCGTGCCGCTGCAAAGCCGGTCAAACAGATAACCTGCAAAGCGGAAGCAAACAGCATCACGATCCTGTCGCCGCCGCCCCATAACACCCCGCCGAGATCGACTATCTGAGTAGTGGCCAACGTTGCCATGGGAATGGCCCAGCTAATGGCAAGATAGCGGCCTTCCACATGACCATCCTTCCAGGCTTTTGCGATGCAGGCCGTTGCTAGCGCCACGCAAGATAGGGTCCCGATCCCCAGTACTATGGCAAACCGTCCAATGTTGGCGGCGGGCAGGCCGCTTACCGTACCCAAGGCGAAAACTACGCCTCCGAGCGCCACGAGCAGGCGGCGCGCGCGTTTCGGCGTGGCTTGGCGTAGCGCCGCAGCCGTTGCGAGAGTCGCCAACAGAATTGCAAGACAGGCCAGAATAGTCGCGAGGCGGTTCGATGTTGTGCCCGCCATCTCTGGAATTATCGTCAGCCCGATCTGAGACCAAACAAGGCCCCAGATCATGACGGTCGCGGCCCAGCCACCATGCCAAAGAAAAAAGCTTTGCCGTAAGCTCAAAGCGAGACCGAAGTTGAAAAGCGCAGCTATACCTAGAAGAGCCAATGCGGCTCCGATAGTGAATGCGGTCAGCTGGAACTGGCGTTGTGCGGCCGGCTGAGAAACCATTCGCAGCTCAAGCAGATCATAACTCTGCAGGCCCTCTATTCGTAGCCATGCCGCGCTAGCTTGATTGTCAACATCGGTGTCGAAAGCGATCTGACCACCGACTTGCCAATTACTGCCGTAGGCGCCTCGGCCGACCGACCCCGCTTTTCGTATGCCGTTTCTATATTCGAAGTAGACATCGAGGCGTTCGAACCGAGTGGATTGAATGGCGAGCGATGCATCTTGCGAAAGCGCTGGCGCGATCGGCACACGCAGCCAAAGGACACGGCTGCTGTAACTGCGTGGTTTCCCCGAGCATTGCAGATCGGATCTATCGGGAACGATAACAGAGCGCGAAACGGCAAAGCATGTGTCGGTAGGTGGGGCCGCGAACAGGCCAGGGCCGATAAGTCCGGCGCAGATTATCACAACCGTTTGAAGGAGCGACCGCCACGTGAACCACAGCAAACTCATGTTTGACTTCGAGACCCCTTAGCGAACTGCGCTTCGCTCGCGCTTATCCAATTAGCTATTTCGTTCTTTAACTTAGGTACATTTCATTAAATTCTCTTCAATGCCAGCAGTTAGCAGCAGGACAGACCTCCATACGCATGGCATTTCAACGCTGACTTGCGTCCGTGACAGTCGAACGTCCGCCCTAAGGTAGGTGTCACAAGTAATCAGCCTAACGGAATTGCGCTTTCGGCACGTGCCAATACGAAAAAGCATTGGGGGCTGTTCGGGGAAGGTCGTTCAAGCGTTCTTTGCAGGCAGCATTGTCGAACTCGAAGCTGCCTATGGGAGGAACACTCTCTGGATGACTGGACCTGGCCGTAAGCGAACCTTTCGGTTTGTTGTGCCGAGGTGAAAGGTGGACCTTCGGCAAGTGGTCAACACGCGCAGTTCGATGTTCAAGCGTTCGAAGGCAGCCTTTGCCGAAGCCTGCCCTGCGCACGGCGCCCACCAGAGTTCAATTGTTCGAGACGAACTCAGTCGTGCGCGACCTCCGTATTATGAAAAAGATCCCCGATCGAACGGGCGAAATGGGAATCCATCGCTGCGCGGGCCAGTTCGGGATCCTGGTCGGCGATGGCTTGCGCGACTTCCTGGTGCAGAACCAAAGTCTCCTGACGTTCTTCGCTCGTGGCGCGTCCGGCCCAGGCCTTCGGGATTGCGACGATCATCATCTGTTCGAATGAACGCACGATCTGGAAGAACAGCGGGTTGCCGCTCGCCATGGCAATGGTCTGATGAAACGCAGTATCGGCACGCGTACGCGCTTGTTCGTCGCGGCTGTGAGCAAGCGCGTGCGCAGCCGCCAGGATCGCATCTGCCTGTTCCTCGCTCCGGCTAATTGCTGCGAGTTCGGCGGTTCGCAATTCCAGCGTCCGCCGCACATCCCATACATCGGCGAGTGACACCTGTGCGGTGGAGATGGCATGGCCGATCGAGGCTGCCATTACCGAACCGTCGATCGCCCCGACGCGCGCGCGACGTCCGTTCGCGACCTCGATCACTTTCAGTGCGGCCAGCGCGTGGAACGCTTCGCGCATGACCGGCCGGCTCACGCCGAGATCGGTCGCAAAGCTGCCTTCGCTCGGCAGCATGTCGCCGACTTTGAGGCTGTTCGTGCGGATGTGTTCGCGGACCGCGTGCGTGGCGGTTTCGACCAAAGAACCCTTGGGCGGACGGACGGCGATCTGAGTCAAGCGGCAATTCCTGTTCGGCGTAATTCTGAGGGAGCTACACCGAAGCGACGGGTGAAGGCACGGGTAAAGCTCGCGTTGTTGAGATAGGAGCAACGATAGCCGACCGTCGCGACCGGCAGGTCGCTCGCAAGCAGGAGACGCCGCGCCTCCTCCAGCCGTCGCTCTGCCAATATCTGGGCAATCGAATTGCCGTAGAGCATGCGAAAGCCGCGGACGAGCTTGTCGCGATTGACGCCAACACCACGCGCGATCTCGGCAATAGTGATCTTCTCGTGCCAGCGCAGGTCGATCATGCGCCGCGCTTCGGCGATCTTGGCGATATCCTTTTCACCGAACGAACCGCCCCCGACCATCGGCAGCAGGGTGCTGTTCTCCAGCGCGACGTGGATCTGGCAAAGCAGTTCGATGCTACGAGCAAGCCGCAACGTGTCGCGCGCTTCGTCCGCTGCCTCGCAGTCGACGATCGATAAGGCCAAAGTCTTGAGGGCATTGGACAGGTGCCAACTCTGATACCCCGAGGCCTGCAGCGGAAAGAGACGGCGGCAGGCCGAGCGCGCCACGACAAAGACCAGCGGGTAATCCTCGATGCCGTCCAGATCACCGTCATGTCGATACGAGAGCACCGGGGTCTCGTTTTCTGTAAAGCCTGCAAAAAGGAAAGCAGCCGATCCGGCAGGCCAACGCGCGGAGGGCGCCGCACCGTAGCCGACCAACGTGGTCATTTCACCAGATACAGTGACAACCTGTTTCATCGGCCAGTCATCCTTCAAACCCATGCTTTGCTAATACCTGTATTATAGGTTGGCAAGAGCTATCTTACAGGTTCGGGGACTCGGCGCATGGCCATGATAAAGGCAAGGAAGGATAGCGTGCTAACGCTTACCCCGACGATGGCCAATGCCTCGGCAAGCATCGTTTCCCCGCCCATGAAGGCGCTGACGCGGGTCACGATCCACGGCGCGAGGCCGAAACCGATCAGGCCGGCAACCGCGATGAATGCGCCGATGCACAGACCGCGTAATTCGTTGGGCAGAAGAACGGTCAGCGCCACCGAAACCACCAGGCCGGTGACGGCTCCGCACAGGGACAGGACACCGAGCGCGATCGCAAAACCGGTGATGCTCGGCATGAGCGGAAACAGCGCCGCCGGAATGCCGAGGCCCGCCGCGATAACCGCGCCGAGAATGATCCCACCGCGAAGCTTGCTCTTCTGGCCCAGATCGGCCGAAATCCCGCCGAGGACTGCCCCGGCGACCCCGGTGCCGAACATCAGCGCGCCAACCCATCCGGCGAACTCTTGGGGGCTGAGCCCGAAATCGCGCGACAGCACGGGCGCAACCCAGACCCCGGCGGCAACATCGGCCATCACTACGGCGATCTGGCCAGCGAAAAGCGGGATCAGAAATGCCCGCCGGCTCCACAATTCGGCGGCAACCACACGGAAAGGCGCATTCGTGCTCGCTTCGACCTCGCGCCGTATAGGTTCGCGCAGGAGGAGCAAGGGTACGATCAGCATCGCACTTATCATAGCAAGCAGGACGTGTGTGCTTCGCCATGGCGCCACATCGGCCAGCCAGCCAGGCGCGGCATGATCCGAAAGCAGCCCGAAAAGCCAGCCAGTGAGCGCGAAACCGAGTGCGACGCCCAGCGCCTTGCCCAGGTTGACGATCAACATTGCCTTCCCGCGCTGGGCCGGCGCGCAGAAATCGGCACAAAGGGACAGGGCCGCGGTCAGCGAACCAGTGGACCCGATGCCCACCAGCATCCGCGCGGCGGTCAGCCACCCCGCGCTTGGCGCGAAGGCGGTTAGCAGGGTGCCCAGTGTCCACAGGACAGCCAACCCCATGGTCAGTCGAACGCGATTGCGCCGGTCGACCAGAATGCCGACTGGTACCGAAAACAGCACCATAGGCACGGCAGCACCCAGGCCCTGGATAAGCGCTAGTGCGTCGTCACTGAGATCGAGTTCGGCCTTGGCGCTCTCCTGGACAGTCCCGAAGCTGCCGAGAGCAGTGAAGGCCACGGTCGCGACAAGTGCCAGAAGCAGGAGCGGGACCAGCGTCGCCGGATCGCTCAGGCGACCCTGTGCGGCGGTCGGTTTGGCCAGAGTTGCCATCAGAGCGAGAAAATCTTGCCGGGGTTCAGCAGGTTGTCCGGATCGAGAGCGCGTTTGATCGTACGCATTTCATCGACCGCATCGCCGAGTTCGGCAACCAGCCATTCCTGCTTGCCAAGTCCTATTCCGTGTTCGCCGGTACAGGTGCCGTCCATCGCTAGCGCCCGTTCCACAAGTCGCGCATTGAGCGCTTCGACCTCGCGCATTTCCTCTGGCGCGTCGGGATCGATCGAGAAGACCACGTGGAAATTGCCGTCGCCGACATGACCGAGGATCGTCGCGGGCATGCTGGCGGTGGCGAGATCCTTGTGGGTTTCGGCGATGCATTCGGCAAGCCGGCTCATCGGCACGCAGACGTCCGTGGCCCAGCCGATTGCGCCCTCGCGCAGATTCACCGCCGCGTAATAGGCATCGTGCCGTGCACGCCAGAGCTTGTTGCGTTCTTCCGGCCTGTTCGACCAGGCGAATTCACCGCCGCCGTTGGTTTCCGCGATGGCTTTGACGGTCTCGACCTGTTCGGCCACATGGGCCGGGCTGCCGTGGAATTCGAAGAAAAGCGTGGGCGCCTCGGGATAATCGAGTTTCGACCAGAGGTTGACCGCGCGCATCTGCAAAGCGTCGAGAATTTCGACCCTTGCCAGGGGTACGCCGCACTGGATCGACTGGACCACGGTGTCGACCGCGCCGTCCAGCCCGTCGAAACCGCAAACTGCCGACGAGATTGCCTCGGGAATCGGATGAAGGCGCAAGGACAGTTCGGTAATGATCCCCAGTGTGCCCTCGGAACCGACATAGAGACGGGTGAGGTCGTATCCGGCGGCCGATTTGCGCGCGCGCGTGGCGGTCCGGATGACCTTGCCCTGTGGGGTGACCACCTCGAGGCTGAGCACCGCATCCTTCATAGTGCCGTATCGCACCGCATTGGTTCCGCTGGCACGGGTCGATGCCATGCCGCCCAAGGTGGCATTGGCGCCGGGGTCGATCGGGAAGAACAGCCCCTGGTCGCGAAGATACTCATTCAATTGCTCACGCCGGACACCGGGCTGGATCACGCAATCGAAATCCTCGGCATTGATGGCGATGATCTTGTCCATGCGGGTCATGTCGAGCGACACGCCACCGCGCAGGGCCGCCGCGTTTCCCTCGATGGAAGTGCCCGCCCCGAATGGTACGATGGGAACGAGGAACTCCGCGCAAAGTCCGACCAATGCAACGACGTCCTCTCGCGAATGCGCGAACACCACGGCATCGGGCAGCATCGCCGCATAATGGGATTCGCTCGCGCCGTGCTGCTCCCTGATGGCCTCACCGGTCTGGAGCTGCGCACCGAAGCGCTGCTCCAGCCGGTCGAGGAACCCATGAGGCACGACAACCCGCACCTGCGACTGATCCGGGATCGTCATCGCATCAAAACCTAAAGCTGGTGCGAACGCCATAGCGGCGCCCGTCGCCCTGGATTCCCAAGTCAGAGGCGGGCAGGCCCGCCAGCACCAGCGTGGTTCGTTCGATG
>CATMNW010000135.1 GCA_950071875.1 uncultured Erythrobacteraceae bacterium
CGTTGCGGTGTATGGATAAGTCCTGTCGCTCATCCCGTCAGAACATTCTCCGGGAGTGATGGTCAGATCGAACGATTGACCATCCATGTCGCCACTGATGCCCAGGCCGTTGTTGCCCGCGAACCGTTCGACCGGGAATTCGCTGCCGTCGGGATTGTCCGGGGTTGCGTAAGTCGCCATTCCCGCGGCGCTCGATCCGTTCCAGAAGGGTTCCGTCCCGGAGTAATTGACCGTTTCGTCTGCCGCGATGGCATCGAATTTACCCCCGTTCCCGGCAGGGCTACCCTGAGGACCCGCGTCAGGTTCGCCGGTGCTGCTGCTGCACGCGGCAAGCAGCAGGCCCGAAGCCAGGAATATCGATCGTCCGTTCATGCCGCGCTCCTGTGTTCCTTGATGAATTCGACGGTCTCGGTTCTGGCCTGCTTTCCTTCCGGCACCGGAAGCAGCATCCAGACATGGAACATGCCATCGTATTCGCGATAGATGTGTTTTGGCATTCCCTCCCCGGACAATCGTTCGGCAAGCCGGCGACCATCGACCAGCAGGATGTCCGACGAACCGGAGAAGATGGCCATCGGAGGCAGGCCCTCGAGTTCTCCGAACAAGGGGCTCACGCGCGGGTCGTCCAGAGACAGGTCGCCGCGATACATTTCACCGCATGCTTCCAGTCCGCTGACGGCCAGCATTCTGTCGCGTTTCTCTATGGCGCGCTGTTCCTCGGCGCCACTCGCAGTCGCATCGACCCAAGGCGAGAAGAGGACCAGGCTCGCCGGCATGTCCGCGCCATCGGCCTTGAGGTTCTGCGCCAAGGCGAGGCTCATCCCGCCGCCCGCGCTATCGCCCATCAGCGTGATGTTCTGCGCCCCGTAACGCTCTGCCAGTTCGCTATAGAGCGCTTTCATCTTGTCGAGGACGTCGGCTGCCTTGTTTTCGGGCGCCAAGGGGTAGACAGGCACCGTCGCCGATGCGCCCAACCGCTGGCACAGGTCCATGACCGTATCCCAGTGAACCGCGGCGATATCCATCACGTAACCACCGCCATGCAGATACAGAAGGTGGGGCGCGCCCGCACGCGAAGGCCCCTTGGGCTCTATCGTCACGACAGGATAACCGCGCGATGAGAATTCGCGAATATCGAAACTCTTGTGCCACGCCGCCTTCGGCCGCAGCGGCTTTTTCTGGCGCAGGAGTGCAATCCGTTCCGGCATCTTGTCAGGTTCCGAAAAGAACTTCCTGATGCCCAGCAGTGGCAGGGCGAGATTGACGATCCGCGCGCGAAGACTGGTCATGCGACGTATTCCCCGGCCCGGATTTGCTGCGAAACGGGGCATGAAATCGCTGTCGGGAAAACGCCATTTATACAGTTACGGACCGCGTTCTGCGGGCAGGTGCCTACATGGTTGGCCATGGTCTTCTCCCCGTCGCCATATTCGCCGGGGAGATTAGACTAAGCAGGCTTCGTGTCCAGCGCCTCAGGTCAGCGCCCGAATATGCGGGCCAGCAGACCACGCCGGGATGCAGGCTGATCTTCCTGCCCAGTTTCTGCAACACGGCGGCGAAGGTCGACGCCGGAAAGTTCCCTTTCTTCCTCCACCGGCCGGACCTGAATGAAATTCGCAGCCAGCATGGGGGATGCAGGCTTGATGTCATCCCGACGTTCGCGCTCGACAGCACGGGCGCCAAGCCCGTGAACCATGACGATTTCCGGCCGCATGTCGACCATACCCGCAATCACGGGGATACCACCCGGCAGCCCGTGAATTGCGCATTCGCTTGTCACCGCATGCTGGAAAAGCAGGGCTCGCCACCAGCAGCCAAGGACGTATTCCACATATCGCGCAGGCGTGGTCGATTGCGCCTCGTCGCGGAAGAAATGACGCTGCTTGTGATGGAGCAGTGCGGTGTTCAGCCGGTCCAGCCCGTGAATATCGAGATGGACTTCTATGTCTTCGTCCCAGCCAGCCCAGGCCGGGCCTTCTTCGGACCGCATTTCCGCCAGCAGACCTGCGGCGTCCGCATCGCTGAACCGGAAAGGTTCATCGGTATACAGACCCAGCATCATGTAGGGATGGTGCAACTGGCCCTTTTCGAACGCCCTGTCCGCTTCGTTTGCCACGGCAAGCGTCACACCGGTTATCTGGCCACCTTCGTGCATGGCGATGGCTTCTACCAGTTCGGCCCAGCCCGCGATCTGCACCGTGTCCGAAGCAGTGCCGAGGCACTCCTGTGCAAGGTCCGTGTTTAGATCGGCGAGAGCACCCTCGAGAACGCTGTGGGCAGCATCGAGGTCTCCCGTTTCGAAAAGCGCGCGAAGATCTGCTTCCCATGCCTCTTCGCCGTCGATGTTTGCGAAACGCTGCTGCAGCTCGTGCATATCCGTGCCCTGCCCTCCCATCGGTGATCCGATAGGCTCGAAACCTAACTTTGCAGTTAACCTAGCGTGTGAACCTTTGCGCGTCGGTTTGCAGTCTCGGTTAAAACAGGCTGAAAGCCAGGGTAGCTTGCGCGCCGGAACCGGCATGCTTGCACTTGCGTTCCAAACAGGAGAGACTGACGAACCCATGCATTTTCCGCGCCTCGACCCCCGCATCTGTGCCGCTTGCCTAGCGGCGGTTGGCGTGGTGTTCGCCGGCGCAGTCAGCGGATCGGCGATAGGTTCGACACCGGTTCTTACGCGCGACGCGGACCTTATTCCCGAAGCGCCCCGAAATGCGGGAGTGGGGGAGTTCGAACTCGACACCCGTAAACGGCTGCCCGATCACTATCCCCTGGTAACTCCGACAGGAACCGTGCCGGTTGCGGCGCTCGCTGTTCACGGACGGATGCGCAATTCAAGGGGCGGATGGTGGGACCGGCCCGATCATGTCCCGCTCGACGCCGGTTATCCCGGCGATCTGGATGAAGTCGAAGTACAGAGACTTGCCGACTGGAACCCGCCTGAACGCCCTGATCGCAGCAGCACTGTCGTGCGTGTACACACTCCGGACGAAGTACGGGTCGCGGATCTCGGGAAGGAAGCACCGCGGCGCGCCCAGCAGCCTGCGAAAATTGCATCGGACCGGCTCGATCGAACGACCGGGACACCGACTGCATCAGCCGAGACGCGGTCGGAGCTTGCGAGTGTGCCCGTCCGCTAACAGGCGATACGGTGGATGCGGCTATCTCTTAAGGAATAGCATCGTCTACCGGACTGGCAGGTGGCGCGAATTCAGCGTCTGCATTGCACGATAACGCCAGCGCGCCGCAGCCCATGCCCAATTTATTAGAAAGGACACAGCCCGCGGCGCGAAGGCAGTCTTACCTATAAGACGTCGTCAAAGAACCTTGTCAGGTCGCGGATCATGATCATGCCTTGCCTGTTTGCCGAAATGGCGGTTCAGGCGCTGTGCAAGGGTGGTAGCCGCCTTGCGCGCCGCATCGTCGACCGTGGTTGCACCTTCCGTGACCCCGATGGGTTTATCGCCACGTGGACGGGCTTCGATCGTACAGGCCTTGTCGTCATGACCGTGCTTGTGCGCATTTTCGTCATGCACATGGATTTCGAGCCGGGTCAGACGGTCTTCGTAGCGCGCCAGCTTCTCGCGGACCTTCGCTTCGATCCGCTCTGCTACGTTGGCAGTGCCCATGACGCTGCTATCGGAATTGAACTGTACCTGCATGGGTAACGATCTCCTCAAATGTTGCATCACCTCAACGATCAAGATGGTGTTTCGGCTCCCCCGATCCAGCGAATTCGGCGAACGCCTGAACGGCTGATCGGTTTTGAATCGTGCCGGTTCATCTGAAGCAAGGATGTCTGGAAAAGGCATGAAAAAGGGCGACCCCGAAGGGCCGCCCCGTTTCGTAGTCAGGTGCTTTTGGCTTACTGCGGCATCAGCACGGTATCGATGACATGGATCACGCCATTCGAAGCGGCCACATCGGTCGCGGTCACGGTGGCGGTACCACCGGTCGCGTCGGTCAGCACGACATTACCGTCAACAACGGTCGCAGTCAGCGTTCCGCCGCCCACGGTGTCAATCGTATAGCCAGCTTCACCGGCATCGGTAATCGCCTGGGTCAGCGTAGCCGCGTCGATGTTGCCCGAAACGACATGGTACTGCAGGATCGAACCAAGGGTTTCGGTGTCATTGGTGGTCAGTTCGGTCAGCGTTGCTTCGTCGATCTTGTCGAATGCGGCGTTATCCGGTGCGAACACGGTGAACGGACCTGCACCCGAAAGCGTTTCGCCAAGATCGGCAGCGGTCACTGCACTGACTAGGGTCGAGAAGTCTTCGTTGCCCTGCGCCACTTCGACAATCGTGCCGGTGGTTGCAGTGTCATTCGCCATCTGGTCATTCATTGCGGCGGTATCGTCCACTGTCGGTTCTGCCGGTTCTTCGGCACAGGCAGCAGTTGCCAGCGATGCGGCAGAGGCGAGCGCGATGGTAAGCTTGTTCATGGTAATTCCCTTTTCTCGGTAATTGCGAACAGTGCCGCAGCCGGGATATCCGGCCGGGGCTTGCAATGACGAACGCCGCAATCGCCCAGATGTTTCGAATTCCGGCGAGATTGTGGCCAAGCGTTGCGATTCCGCGACCAAGCGTGGTGGACGACAGATGGGCCGCTGGTTCAGCGCTCCGACATGGGTTTTGCGCGCCTTGATCCCATCTTGTAGGCGGCTTTCCATGGAACAGCCCCCGACGATACTTGTCGATGCCGATGCCTGCCCGGTAAAGGACGAAATCTATCGTGTGGCAGAGCGTTATGCGGCTCAGGTTCGCATAGTCAGCAACAGCGTATTCCGCGTACCCGTAAATGACCGGATCAAACGCGTAGTGGTCGGGGACAGCTTCGACGCAGCAGACGACTGGATTGCCGAACACGCAGGACCGAATATTGTCGTAGTCACCGCCGATATCCTGCTGACGGGGAGATGCCTGGAGGCCGGCGCAAAGGTTATCGCGCATAATGGCAAGCCTTTCGACGCGGCGAGCATTGGCAATGCCATCGCAACGCGCGCCCTCATGGAAGACCTGCGGGCAGGAATGGATGGCATTAGTGGTGGCCCGCCGCCCTTCTCGAAAGCCGACCGTTCTGCATTCCTGCAGTCGCTCGATCGTGTGCTGATCAAGCTGCAGCGTCAGCGCCCTGCGGACAGCGCGTGACGGAACGCATACCGGCCCTGCCCATTGGTTTGGCATAACCAATTGATCTAGAAGCCGCGCGAGGCGATCTGCCTCGTCCAGGCGGCTGGCAAGGACAGGCACATGAAACCGTTTTACACCCCGCTTGCAGCATTGGGCGCCGCTGCACTGGCCGCAAGCCCGCTTTCCGCGCAGGATTTCGACCTCGATGGCGATGACGACGGCGGCGATATCGGCACCGAAGAAGTCATCGCCGGTGCGGTTATCTTGGGCGGCCTGGCGGCAATTCTGGGCGGCGACGATGACGACGACGACCGGTATCGCGACCGGCGCTATGGCAATGATTACTATTACGACCGCCGCTACGAAGGTCAGTATTACAACGGTCAGTACCGCGCGCAGTACAGCCGCGAACTGATCGAACGATGCATCAATGTGGCCGAAAACGAAGCCCGCCGTTGGGGTCCCGCGAACGTCACCCAGATCGAGGAGGTCGAGCGTGACGGGCGCCTGCTGCGTGTAGAGGGCGACATCCGCGTCGCCGGCCATTACGAGCGCGACGGCTGGAACGATTACGATTACGAAGACGCCGACAATGGCGAGTTCGAGTGCAAGATCGACCGCAGGGGTCGCGTCGTGGACATCGATTTCGATGGTCTATGATTACGACGGTCAAAAGATACCCGAGAGGGTGAGAGAGGACCCGTCCGGCATCGCGCCGGGCGGGTTTTTTTGCGCGCCTGCGCCATTCGCAATCGCGGTGGCGTGGAAGAAGTTGTTAGGGTCTTTCCCTTAGACATCGCACCATGGGAACAGTGGAACCTTCGCAACCATGCGTCATTTTAAGGAATAATCGAGAGGTGCCAAATGGCCGCTTGTGAAAGCCGCTCCAATACGGAGTTATTGTGAAACCACCGAGCGAAACTTTATCTCGTTTGCGGATCACTCCGCGTCAACTCGAATGCATCGAGATGGTTGGCGAAGGAATGACATCCAAGGAAATAGGCCGAAAACTGAACATTTCGCATCGGACGGTCGAAGCCCATATTTTCGCGGTCATGGATGCCCTCGAAGTAAGTACCCGTGCCGCGGCGGTCCTGAAGGTGCGGGAACTCAGGGAAGAGAACGAGTTCATTCCTACGGAGAACATGCTAATCCTGCATGGTCCCCTTACCGACAACTACCTGATAACGCCCGCCCCGCCGCCGCCACGCCCGACGCCGAACAGCAGTCGCAAACTGTTCTTCCCGCCCATCGGCGGACAGGTGAACACAGCCGGGAAAAGCCAGCGCCTGATCTGGGTGACGCGGATCACCACGCTCATCTTGGTCATCGTCAATGTGATCATTCTATCCATTATGGCGGTATCGGCGATGGCAGAACCCGCCGCGTAATGATTTTCTTGTTCCCCCACGGCGTCACGCCCTGGAGCAGAAGGAGAAAAGCATGATTAGGATCGAAGAAGCCTCCGGCCGGGTAGTGGCTGGCGAAACCCAGGAATCGATCGCCACGATCGACAAGGCACTGATCTCGGCGGCAAACCTGTGCGCCAGCATCGTCGAAGCAAGCAGCGCCTCGCGCCTGCCGGTCAACATGCCGCAGGCCGCGCTTGCGCAGGTCGGAGAAGGCCTTTCGATGCTGATTGCGGGACGCGAAAACCTCGGTTCCGCGACTCTCGAAATGATCAAGATCCAGAAAGCCTCGAACCTTGAAGCGGTATCCTTCGGCTGCCCCGACGGAAACTTCGGGTTCCAGGCGCACCCATCCGTAGCGAAACAGCGGGCCTGACACATGACT
>CATMNW010000136.1 GCA_950071875.1 uncultured Erythrobacteraceae bacterium
AACAATATCTGCAGCCACGAAGCCGCCTACGAGGAAACAGGCAACCAGGCGGTTTCCTATACCACGGGCGTTCCGGCGATGATCGGCAGCGCCATGATGGTCACCGGCAAATGGTCCGGTGACGGCGTCTTCAACATGGAACAGATGGACCCCGACCCCTTCATGGACATGTTGAACGACCACGGCCTTCCCTGGCAGGTGAAGGAAATGGACGGACCGGTGAATTTCTGATGTTTCGCGCGGCGTTGGCAGTTCTGGCAATTTTCGGGGCGTCACACCTTGCCGCGCAGGAACGGGAACCGGTAGAAAACCTGTCTTCCGTGCCGATGGAAAATCGGACGGAAGTCATGATACTCGGGACTTCGCATTTCCGTGGTGTGGACGGTGTTACATCGTCCCACTTCGACGCGGTGATTGCCCGGTTGAAGGTTTTCGATCCCGAAATCGTGGCGGTGGAACGTATCCCCGCACACGAAATCGCGATGTTCCGGACCTCTCCGCATTATGCCGAAACTCTGGATACCTATGTCGGTGACTACCTGGCGCTGATGACGATCGGGCAGGCGGGCAGCGGCCTCGACCCGATCGAGGCCGAGGCGGCGATGGCGCTCTGGATCGAGGGTCCGGCCGCGCTGGATGACGACGCAAAAGCAAATCGCCTGATGACTGCGCTGGCGGCTTATGAACTGGAAACCGCACTGGTTTATTTCCGGTCGCTCGGGGGTGTCGACCGTACCGACTGGGCCGGGTTGCTGCCAGACAAAGTCGTCGATGAGCTGGCGGAGCTCGGCGCTTCGATGAACGAGCGTGTATCCGTTGCAGCGCGGCTCGCAGGTGAACTCGGCCTCCCGCGTGTCTGGAACGTCGACAGCCATCTGGAGGATGCCGCGTTCCGGACGATTGTGCCTGGACTGATGTCGGGAATAGAGGCTGCCGGAGGCCAGTCCGCGATGGCCAATGCAGAGCCCTTCGCCACCGTTACCCGTATCCAGACCCGGGCCATCGGGGAGGGCTCGCTCGAGCCGGTCTATGATTTCATGAATACCCCCGATTACGGGTCCGCTGATATCCGGGCGCAAATCGATGCGATGAACCGGATCGATTTTCCTGCCGGAGAAGGCAAGGCACGCCAGGCATTGTGGGACGAACGCAATTATCGCATCGCCGCGAACATCCGCCGCGCAATGGCAGCGCAGCCGGGCAAGCGGGTGCTGTTGGTGATCGGTGCCGGACACAAGCCATGGCTCGACCAGATCCTCGGTGCGACCCTGGACATGAAGGTGGTACAATGGTCCGAGCTGGACTGACCGTGATCGCCACCCTCGCGCTGGCCGCCTGCAGCGGGGCCGGGGGCGGGCCGCGTGAAGACGCGCCATCGGCCAATGTAAGTGCGGACTGGGCGCAAATCCCCGAAGGCACAGCCTGGGGTGAAGTGAGCGCGATCGATACAGACAGCCACGGGCATATCTTCGTGCTGCAGCGCGCGGGCCGCGTTTGGGAAGAACCTTTCCCCTCCGACCCGATTGCCGAGCCGGTTGTCTTCATGTTCGCCCGCAACGGCAAGCTGCTCGGTCGCTGGGGAGCGGGCGAGATGGTGATGCCGCACGGGCTGTCGGTGGATGGGGCCGACAAGGTCTGGATCACCGATGTCCAGCGCGAGCAGGTGCTGCGTTTCTCCCATGACGGCGACCTTGAGATGACCATCGGCGAGCGGGGCAAATCCGACGACCGTCCGGACCATTTCGGCAGGCCCGCCGACATCGCTTTTGCAGGCGACACAGTTCTTGTTGCCGATGGCTATGTGAATTCGCGTATCGCGGCGTTCGACAGGCAGGGGAATTTCCTGTCGCAATGGGGCCACGAAGGTTCGGGCAAGGGCGGGCTGGCCATCCCCCATTCGATCGCCGTGAAGGATGGCAAGGTTTACGTGGCCGACCGCGAAAACGGGCGGATCAAGATCTTCGATACCGATGGCGACCTTCTGGAAACCTTCGATACGCCGGGCCATCCCTATGCGGTGAAGCCGCTGGGGCAGGGCTATTTCGTGTCGGTCGAGGGGCGCGATGCCGGTGGGCGTTCCGGCGCGATCGTGCGCGTCTGGCGACCTGACGGGACGCTCGAACGGATACTCGACGCGCGCGGCGAGGGGGGCACGAAGGGGCACGACCTTGCGATCGGCAATGATGGGACGGTCTATCTCGCCGATCCCGAAGGTGGCCGCGTGCTGACTTTCGAACTGGCACAGAAAACGGAAAACGACTGATGGAAACCAAAGCCGGCGACCCGGGCGCTTTTGCCCAATTCGATCTCGGCCGCGTAAGCAGCCCCGCCTTCGTGGTCGATGCCGCAAGGCTGCGCGCCAATTGCCAAGTGCTGGCCGACATTCGCGATGCGGCCGATATCAAGGTACTCGCCGCACTGAAGGCGTTCTCGATGTGGTCGACCGCGCCAATTGTCGGCGAATACCTCGACGGGGTGTGCACGTCGGGTTTGTGGGAAGCCCGGCTGGCGAGCGAGTTCTACGATGGCGAGATTGCGACCTATTCGGCAGCCTACAAGCCGGAAGAACTGGAAGAAGTGCTTCGCCTATCGGACCACGTGATTTTCAATTCACCCGGGCAGCTGGAACGCGCGGCACTGATCCTCGACCGGGCGCGGTCGACCGGCCAGGACTTCGACGTCGGCCTGCGCATCAATCCGATGCATCCGACAGGAGAAGTACCGCGTTACGATCCGTCCAGCCCGGGAAGCCGCCTGGGCTTTCCCATCGACCAATTGACGCCCGAGATCATGGCGCAGGTGGACGGCATCCATTTCCACAATCTGTGCGAACAGGATTTCGAGCCGCTCCATGCGACCTGGGACAAGGTGTTCGATGCCATCGAACCGTGGTTCGGCCAGCTCAAATGGATCAACATGGGCGGCGGCCATCACATTACCCGTGCTGATTACCAGCGCGAAGAGCTGGTCGAGTTCCTGCGCGATGCGAAGGAAGACACGGGCGCGGAAATCTATCTCGAACCGGGTGAAGCGGTTGCGCTGGATGCGGGCATCCTTGTCGGCACGATCCTCGATACCGGGTTCAACGAGGTTCCGGTTGCAGTGGCCGACATATCGGCGACCTGCCACATGCCGGATGTAATCGAGGCACCCTACCGCCCCGCAATGCTAGGCGAGAGCACCGACCGGGAAACCCCTGCTGTGCGCATCGGCGGCCCCTCATGCCTGGCAGGGGACGTCATCGGCGATTACCGCATTCCGGGCGGGGCCGAGGTCGGCAAGCGTTTCGCCTTCCTCGACCAGGCGCATTATTCGATGGTCAAGACCAACACCTTCAACGGCGTCCAGCTGCCGAGCATCTATCTGTGGGACAGCGAGACCGACCATCTCGAGCTGGTGAAGGAGTTCGGTTACGACACCTTCCGCGACCGGCTGAGCTAGCGTTCGGCCCGTTCGCGATCGAGTTCGGCCGCGAGGTTGGCAAGCTGCGCGAACTGATCGTTGCATTCGCGCACTTTGGCATGATCGTCGGCCGGATTGATCGACCCGCTTTCGAACATGTTGCCGCTTTCCAGTGCGATAACCAGTTCCCCGCGGTGGAACAGGGTGCGCACGTTCTTCCCGTCGAAGGATTCTTCCAGTCGGACCAGCCGTTCGATATATTCGGGATGGGCAAGCCAGCGTGCCTCCACCTGATCGGTGGAATAGAGGTCGAAAGCGTCTTCGAACTGGGGGCTGACCATGTCGACATATTGCAGGTGCTGACCGCCCAGTTTCACCGTGTCCTTCTTGCCGCCTAGACCGAAGAAACTCTTGTGCCTCCCGGCGCGCTGCAACAGCGTGATGCCGTGGAATGTCCGCTGTGATGCGATACGGATGATGGCGCCGCGAAACACGGTGACCCAGCGGCGGTTCTTGCCCGAGCCGCGCTGTTCCTCGAGATGCGCTTCGTAAAGCCGGAAGTCGTGCCCTCCCAGGATGCCGCTCCATTCATCCTCGAATGACTTGCGATCGTGCGAGGGCAGCAGGCCGAAACTGCGCGCCAGATCCCATTCGTGGCCCGGTTCCAGTTCGTGGGAGTAGGTCAGGCCAAGCGACTGCGCGATCGCGGCGTTGATCCCGACCTTTATCGACAGTTTCGCTTCGTTGATCGGGCGATAGCCCCAGTATGCTGCCATCAGGGCAGGGGCGGCGGTCAGCCATATCTTGGCTTCGGTGCTCCAGTCCGGGCCGAACCACAGGAACGCCAGCAGCGGGAGGAGGATGGCCGCCGATATCGTCCAGCGCCAGTGTGCCTTGTCCTTCGCCGCAGCGCGCACCGCCACCTGGTCGTTCAACCACGAACCGAGATCGCCCGACAGCAGGGTGTCGACATCTGCGCTGACCGCCATTTACGGTGTTCCTCCCTTAACCAATTCACCGTAACATAGCCGCGTAAACGTAAAAGGGGGGTTTGAAACGTGTTGGAAGTTGCAGGTGCATTCTGGACATCCGTAGCCTTGTTCCTCGGGGCCGGGCTCGTGATCATGCTGATCGTGATCTACAACCGGCTGGTTTCCCAGCGGCAGAACGTGAAGCAGGGTGTGGCCGATATCGATGCCCAGCTGCGCCAGCGGCACGATCTCATCCCCAATCTGGTCGAAACGGTAAAAGGCTATGCCGGGCACGAAAGGGATACGCTGGATGCGGTCGTTTCGGCCCGCAACCAAGCCGCGAACGGTCCGATTTCCTCGGGCGACGAACAGGGCCTGCGCGTGGCGCTGGACCGGTTGCTGGCGCTGAGCGAAAACTACCCCGATCTCAAGGCATCGGCCAACTTCCAGGAACTGCAGCGAGAACTCACTCACGTCGAAGACAAGCTTGCCGCAGCGCGCAGGGCCCTGAACGCAGCGGTATCGCGCTACAACACTGCGCGCGAAAGCTTCCCGGCGGTACTGTTTGCCGGAATGCTTGGCTTCAAGGAGGCAGATTTCCACCGCCTCGACGATAGCGAGAAGGGTACCGTGGACCAGGTGCCCAGCATCAGCTTCTGATTGCCCGATCGCGATGCGATCCATCGCATTGCAGGCCCGTTGCGCCCCGCGGCGGGCTTGCATCTTTTTCGCGCCATATTCACTTGCGTTTCATGAGAATCCGTCTATCTGCGCCGCTCCCGCTGCCCCGCCCCCATCCTAGGGGGGACTTCCTAACCGCAAGGCAGCTTGTCGTTTCATGGACCGCAAGGTCTGTTTAGGGGGTCCCTTGAGTTGCGCACATTTCCTGACGCCAAGGCCGTAGTTCGCGAACTTTCGCCGGACGAACCCATCATTCTCAACCGCCCGCACGCTGCTGCGCGCGCGGCGCGTTTCTTCGTCGAGAAATTCCCGGGCAAGTCGCTCTACGCGGTAAAGGCCAATCCTTCGCCCGAACTGTTGCAGATCTTGTGGGATAACGGCGTCACGCATTACGACGTGGCCTCGATTGCCGAAGTGCGCCTGGTGCGCGCAACGCTGCCCGATGCCGTCCTGTGCTTCATGCACCCGGTCAAGGCACCGAGCGCAATCCGCGAAGCATACCACCAGCACGGCGTGAAAACCTTCAGCCTCGACAGTGTCGAGGAACTGGAAAAGATCGTCGAAGCCTGCCGCGGAAACGATGGCGAAGCTGCACGGGACCTGCGCCTGTGCATCCGCTTGCGCGTATCCAGCGAATATTCCGAACTCAGCCTGGCATCGAAATTCGGCTGCGACCTGACCGAAGCGCCCGAACTGCTGCAGCTGACCCGCCAGCATGCCGACTGGCTCGGCGTTTGCTTCCACGTGGGTAGCCAGGCGATGACGCCCTTCGCCTATGTCCAGGCACTGGAGCGCGTACGCGTCGCCATCGGCGAAGCTTCGGTGGTCATCGACATGGTCGATGTCGGCGGCGGTTTCCCCAGCGTTTATCCGGGCATGGAGCCTCCGCCGCTGGAGGACTATTTCCAGATCATCCACCAGAACTTCTACAACCTGCCGATCGCCTACAACGCCGAACTCTGGTGCGAGCCGGGCCGTGCGCTGTGCGCCGAGTATTCGTCGCTGATCGTCAAGGTCGAGAAGCGCCGCGGCGAAGAGCTTTACATCAACGACGGTGCGTATGGCGCGCTATTCGATGCCGCGCATGTGGACTGGAAATTCCCCGTCCGCGCGCTGGAAGACGATCTCATCAAGCCGGACATGGACTTCGCTTTCTACGGCCCGACCTGCGACGATGCGGATTACATGCAGGGCCCGTTCCTGCTGCCCGAGGATATCCAGGCAGGTGATTTCATCGAGATCGGGATGCTCGGCGCTTACGGTGCCGCGATGAAGACCGATTTCAACGGCTTCGGCGCAGCCGAACGGATCGTGGTAGAAGACGAGCCGATGGCCAGCCTTTACGACGGCAGCCGCACCCGCCCGGCGGCTGACAATGTGGTAAGCCTGCGCTGATCAATCCGCAGCCTTGCGATCGAAAGACCCCGGCCAGCCACGCGCTTGCCGGGGTTTTTTCTTGCAACACACACGGCTGAACCCGATGCTCATATCGAGAGAGAAGGAAAGGCAGCCCCATGATCGAGTTTTTTACAGCGCCTGCGCCCAATGGCTGGAAGGTCGCGATCATGCTGGAAGAGTGCGGGCTGGATTACGAGCCGCGCTGGGTAAACCTCGCAGCGGGCGACCAGCACACCGAGGATTACCTTTCGATCAATCCCAACGGCCGTATCCCCGCGATTACCGATCACGACCCTGCCGATGGCGGGGAACCGGTAACCGTGTTCGAATCCGGTGCGGTCCTGCTTTATCTGGCGGAGAAGTCGGGACGGTTCCTGCCCACCGACCTGCGCGGAATCTCGCGCGTGCGGCAGTGGCTGTTCTGGCAGGTCGGCCACCTCGGCCCGACGCTGGGCCAGCACGGCCACTTCC
>CATMNW010000137.1 GCA_950071875.1 uncultured Erythrobacteraceae bacterium
TTGGCCGAATCGCCCAGAAAATCGAGAGCATCGGCCTGTAGCGCGCGCGAATCGGCGGCAATCCCGGCCACGATTTCGACTGCAAACATGATGGCGTTGAGACCAAGGGCCACCCACAGGACCTTGCGCCATCTCGGATCGTTATGGGCATCGCCGACATCGGCAGCATCGCAACAATTCTTCGCCATCTACTCGACTCCTGGTTTCAAGACCGCCTATGCACCTTGTAGCCACTACAAGGTCAAGCGATTGGGGATGATGGTATGAGAATTGGTGAGGTCGCGCGGAAGACCGGCGTCAAAGCCGAGACGATCCGCTTTTACGAGCGCGTAGGCATTTTAACCGCCCCATCCCGAACCCGATCGAACTATCGCGATTACGGACCTGCCGAAGCGGCGAGATTGATCTTCATTCGCCGCGCGCGCGATCTCGGCTTTTCGATGCCGGATATCCGCGAACTGCTCGAGCTCTCGGAAGAGGATGATCGATCCTGCGCAGAGGTTGATTCATTGGCGCGCGCGCATCTTGGTCAGGTAGAGCGTAAGATTGCCGCCCTGCAGGTCATGCGCGACGAACTCTCGCGCATGATCGCGAAGTGCGAACAGGACACGATCAGTGAGTGTAGGATCATAGACACTCTTGCCGTGCGCGATAGATAAATCGGAGGCGCCTCTAGAAGCGCAAACTAGCTCCTCCCACGAATCGGCGCGGCGCACCCGGTCTCAGGCCGGTTGGCTGGCGTGCGACAGCATATGTTTCGTCGAGCAGATTATCGATACGCGCGAAGAGTGATACCTCGTCGGTTACGGCAAATCGTCCAGCAAGATCAAAAATGATCCTGTCGTCCACCCGCTCGGCAACCGGAATGGGGCCGCTGCCGGCTTCGGTTCGCACCTTTGATACATAATTGGCACCTAGCGTCATGGATACAGGACCGTAAACAACGCCCGTCTCGGCATACAGCTGATGGCGGGCGAGATACGGCAGGGCATCGCCGGCGGAAACGGAACCGAAAAATTCGCTCTCAAAATTGCTGTCGAACTGTGCGTCGGTAAACGTGTACGCAACTGAGATGGGAAATGAAATCGCCTCGCCGATCGTCGGTGTCGCCGAGGCGGAGAGCTCAACACCTTTGGCCGTAACGGCCCCACCATTGAACTGATCGCCGATGTCTCCCACGCTGCACCCGACCGACTGCGTGCAATTTCCGAGCAGGTTGGAATAATCGGAGTAGAACGCAATTGCAGAGGCGCTTACCAGATTGTTTTGGAACCTGGCGCCAGCTTCGTAATTCCAGCTTTTCTCCGCACGGGCGTCCGGATTGCCCGGGCCGGGAGGGGAGAAGCCGCGTGAGACTCCTGCAATCAGCCGAACATTCCCGAGATCGTATGTGGCACCGAGCGCTGGGAGCCATTCATCGATGTTCGTTTTGCGCGTGCGTGTCGGACCAGCCAGTCGCTCGGGATCGTCCCGATCATAATCCAGCCTGGTCAACGTGATGCCCTCGTAGCGAATGCCAGGTGTGAGTGTGAGCCTTCCAAACTCAATCCTGTCCTCGAAGTAAAAGGCGATGGCATCAGCTTTGGCCTCGCGATTGGCTTGTGCTCCGAGCGCCGTCTGACGGACAAAAACAAGATCGCCGGCTGTTTGCGAATAAAAGTCCTCATTTTGCAGACGGTCCTCTTCATCCTCATGGATGCGCGCCGATACAGTAAGATTGTGTCGAAGCGATCCCGTATCGAAAGGCTTTTCCAACGACACCTGCAACCCTTGACTGCGGTACACGCGATTGTTGTTACGGACCCGAAGCGCTCCCGCGGCGCTGTCCGCTCCACGAAGAATGGCCAAGGCTTCAGGGTTTGCATCAGGATCATCAAACACGGGCTGAATGGCCTCAAAGCGGCCATCGCCATCGAAGTCGATATCCTGCAATTTTGACCAGCTTCGAGCGAAATCGTTACGATAGAGCGTCGCGGCGATCTTCGTATCATCGATGAGGCGGAGACTGCCTGTTATCCGGTATTGGTCATGCTCACCGGTAAAGCGGTCGCGTTGGCTTGCCGCATAACGTCGATAAGGGTCGGCGGCAAAGTCTGTATCAACAAGCCCGAGATAGGTCTCGTTCGCGTCCAGCTCGGATCTTCCATAGACAAGCTCGAGGCGAGCGTCGGTGGGCGCGTCAGGGCTTGAATGCACGGCAAACCGCCCGCGGTAATCCTGACGATCAAAGCCGGTGTCGGCATTCGGGAACCCGTCAATCGTCTTGAACCCGTCGCTCCCCTGCTGAAAGGTCTCGAGCAGCGCACCCACATTATCTGTCTCGCCACCGACCCAGCCATGTCCCTGGTAGTAGCCGCGCGATCCGTATTGGCCTGAAGCCGAACCGGCGAAGCCCGCGACGGGGATCGGCGTCGAGCGAAAGTTCACGGCCCCGCCGATCGTGCGGGGTCCGTAAGCCACAGCCCTAGCTCCCTTGACGACTTCGACAGCCGCCATTCGGCCAACCGCCGGAAAATAGTAGGCTGCGGGGGCCGCGTAGGGGGCTGGCGCAATGAGCACCCCGTCTTCCATCAGCGTGATATTGCTCGAACGTTCCACCGGAGTACCGCGCAATCCGATATTGGGAAAAAGTCCGAACCCGTCCTCTTCTTGAAGATTGACCCCCGGCACCTGCCGCAAGACCCTATTGACGTCGCCATACTCAAATTCGCGAAGGTCCTCGGGGCCGACAATGTCCGCCGACCCGGCGACGTCGCCCTCATCAACTCGCCCGCCGGTGACGATGATCGATTCGGATTGCGGAGGCATGCCGCCCTGCGCGCCTGAACCGCTTTTGGCATCAACCGACTGCGCGACCGCCGGACTGGAGAGCGCCAATGCCAGAAGAGAGACAGTTGCACGGTACATATTCAATCCTTTCAAATCCGTTCGACGCCCTAATAACCATTCTGCTATTGATTCGCAATAGTGATATATGCCGATGTCCTGCGTTTGCGAGGAGGCGAAAGGTGGGTGCTAGAGACTTGGCGGGACGCTCAAACAGCTACCTCACCGAGAAGAGTGATGAGGCGGAACCAGGTCGGTGTTGCAATCGTGCGCTTTGCAAGCCTCGAGCGTCGCATGCGCAATTTCGAACCGCTGAGCGAGTTGCTCTTTCACGGACATTTTTAAGGTTTCAAAATCATCGAGTGATCCCGACGAGAGAACAATGTGCGTTTCGAGAGCGCGATGGTGTTCGCCGAGATTCCAAATATGGACGTGGTGCACGCTTTCGATGCCTTGCTGGCTTTCAAGAAAGGCGACGATCCGGTCGAATTCCAGCTCGTCGGGAACAGCTCCCATCAATAGTCGCACAGTTCGCGGAAGAAGCGTAACACCCTGCCAGATCACATAACCTGCGATGATCAGCGTAATCACAAGGTCGGCGATGGTAAGATCGTAGAGAAGGATGAGTACGCCGGCTACAATCACGCCAACCGATGCCAACGCGTCCGAGACGTTATGCAGGAAGGCTGCCTTCATATTGATGCTGTCATGCGCGCCGCGATAGACGATAAAGGCGGTCACGAGATCGATGATCAGAGCGATGCCCGCCACCCAGATCACCGTCCATCCCTCGACCGGCTGCGGCTCGGCGAAACGGTTGACTGCCTCGACGATCAGATAGAATCCGATGATGAGCAAGGTCGTCAAATTGATGAGCGCGGCGACCACTTCTCCCTGGGCGTACCCGAAGGTCATCAGCTTGTCGGCCGGACGTCGACCCATCCGGCGCGCAAACCATGCAAGGCCCAGGGAAGCCGCGTCGCTGAAATTGTGCAACGCATCCGCGATTAGTGCCAGCGAGCCCGAAACGATGCCGCCGATGATCTGGGCCAACGTCAGGAGAACATTGATGGCGACAGCAAACACAAGCTGGCGATCGCTCAGGTTTTCCTCACCGTGGCTGTGTCCTGCATGGCCGTGGGCGTGCGCCATCATCGCGCTCCTTCTTTAGAAAGTTTACTATCGGTTGCGCTCGGATGCTGGAGGATGGCATCGGAAACCCCTGTCGCTTGGAGCACGGCGTCGAGACCGGCGGCGAGCAGGCCGAATCCCGCCATGCCGCATATAAATGCCACCAGCGCCTTCACGTTCATTCGGCATCGCTTGACAAAGGGCCGGGCAATCAAGTGAACAGAGGCCAAGAGAAAATAGCCCGCGAGCAGTATCGCCATCGCGCCATCGACGTTGCTGTTTCTCCCGTGCAAAAGCCAGAAAGCCCCGACAACCCAGGCGACGAAGACAAGCGCGAGAATGACATGGACCGCGCCGCGATCCATGGGGTTCACGATCTCTTCGAGCAGACTGGCGGTGGTTCTTCTTGCGACCAAGAGAGCGGATAGGCCGACTCCAAATGTGGCAGCCAAGCCAGCGTAGACAGAGATGGCCGATGCAGCTCCTAAAACGAGCCCACCGCATGCCAGCGCGATGCCGGATGCACACAGAATGCCTACTTTCGGCCCGCGCTTGGGTCCCCAGCGCCGGTAGATCCCTTCTACGACCTTCGTCGATAGAAGATAGAGGGCACCGCCCGCAGGAAACAAGACGACGGACCCCAAGCTTCCCGCTATAAAACCGCCCGACTGCTCGGCCATAATGAACGCGAGCATGACGAACACACCGGAAATTATAGCGCCCCAGAGTCGCTCTACGGCGTGCGAGGATCCGTTCCGTTCTTCCCAGATTGCACCGATCCCGAGACCTAGGCTCGCCATCATGGCCATGCCTAGAACCCGCGAGATATCCTCGGTGGCGAATATTTCATGAATAAGCGTCATTCGCGCTTGTCGCCATGCACGGTTCCGCGTTCGTCATGCCGATCCTTGTGGGTGTCGCGCAGAATGTCGATCCCGCCATATATGGCAATTGCCGCAACGGCGACGCCAACGACGAGATCGGGCCAGTTGGCACCTGTCAGCATGACGATAATGGCGGCAATTATGATGCCACCATTGGAGATGAAATCGTTAAAGCTGAAGGTTGTGGCGGCGCGGAGATTGACGTCCTTCTCCTGCATGTTCTGCAGCATTCGTAGACAGATCAGATTCACGACAGCTGCCACTGCAGCCATCGCCATCATCATTACTCCGCCGGGATCGGAACCCTCCACGAAGCGCCTTATGGCATCGGCAATGACCCCGGCAGCGAAGACCAGCAGCATGATCCCTGAAAAGCGAGCGGCTCCGCGCTTCCATTTCCGTGATCGGGTCAAGGCGAGCAGGCTGAGCGCATAGACAATGGCGTCCGAAGAATTATCGAGGCCGTTAGCCAGGAGGGCGTTGGAATCGGCCAGATAGCCGACGGCGAAAAACCCGATGGCAATCGCCACGTTGAACCACAGAACAATCCAAAGCGTTTTCCGCTTGGCAGTTGTATCGAGTTGCAGATCCCCTTCGCCGCTCATGCGTTGACACCTCGGGCTTGAGCCCAATTCTCCGCCTGCTTGCGTTTGGAAAACGGAAAGACCTGCAACTCCGCGCGGAACAGGCGGTCAAATATTCGAGTGCCCCGCTTTTCCGGTTTCTGGTCGTCGACGATAGCAATCCGCCCGAAGCTGTCCTTGGGCCGGATGTCGAACTTAAGGTCACGCCAAAGACCTCCCGAAAAGTTTGGTGCGAGTGCGAGCAGCATCGGAACCGTATCGTTTCTGCGCCGCGCGCTACGTTCGAAAACGGCCACGAAGGTATCGCAATCTGATGTTTGCACCGTTCGGGCGGCCTCGACCAGGTTCAGTCCATCCTCTTCCGACAAATTCAACACAGCTCCCTCCAAAGTTGGTACACTTGAAGTTCGTTCAGCGCGGGCCGTCGGCATGGGGACGTGGGAAAGTTCAAGCGCCGACATTTGCCAAAGCCTGCTCACTGCTATGGTGGGATGGAGGCCCATTGTCGCTAGAACGTTTCTCGCGATAGGCGAGAAGCCGTAGAGCATTGGCAACGACAATCAGTGTAGAGCCCTCATGCACAGCAACTGCGGGACCAATGCCGAGACCGAAGATGGTCGCCGGAATGAGCACTGCGACAATCCCGAGGCTCACCACCATGTTCTGGCGAATGATGGAACGGGTCTTGCGGCTGAGGTCGACCGCGAACGGCAGCTTGGCGAGGTCATCTGCCATAAGTGCGACATCGGCGGTTTCCAATGCGACGTCGGACCCGGCTGCGCCCATTGCTATCCCGACGGTTGCATTTGCCATGGCAGGAGCATCGTTCACCCCGTCTCCGACCATTGCCACTTTGTCCTGACCGGCGAGCTTGCGGATAGCTTCGACTTTGTCATTAGGCATTAGATTGCCCCATGCCTCATCGAGACCAACATCCTCTCCGACAGCGTCGGCGACCCTCTGATCATCGCCGGAGATCATGATCATTCTCGTGATTCCGAGTTCGCGCAGCGCGTTAAGCGTCGTTCTTGCTGCCGCGCGCGGTGTGTCCAATAGCCCAATGGCTCCAAGATCGCGCGTCCGCGAACGGATAGCCATCGTGGTCCGCCCACGCTCGCGCAAAACCTCGATTGCGCTCGTCAATTCAGGGCCAAGCGGAGGGACCCCGTCGACACCGAACATCTCGAGTTTGCCGATCCAGACTTTTTCACCTCCGACGATCGCGGTAATGCCCTTGCCCGTGAAACTTTCGAGGTCGGTCGCCGCCGGCAACGCTTCTTCACCATTTCGCTCGGCACTATCCCTGACGATGGCTTGGGCCAGCGGATGGTCGCTCAAACTCTCCGCTGCCGACGCGATTCTCAGCAATTCGCGCTCGGACACGCCGGTCGCTGTCTCGATATCGGTTACCCAATGTTACGGACGTCGAGGAACAGCCTTTCACCGTGCACGAAGCCATCGCCG
>CATMNW010000138.1 GCA_950071875.1 uncultured Erythrobacteraceae bacterium
GTCGCTGTCGAGCCGGTCCATCGCCGCGGCAATTCCTTCGGCCGCCGCCTTGGTCATCGCATTCTTGGCATCGGGCCGGTTGATAGTGACGACCAGAATACCGTTGTCTTCGCTCGTCAGGACTTCTTCGCTCATAGGGCCTCTCTCCGATTGCAAATTGAAACTTGCCTTGTTTCATTGCTGGGCTACGCTTACGCAAACGTCAACCGTTATAAGAGTTGAGAGGAACCGCCATGTCTGAAGCTTATATTATCGATGCTGTCCGCACTCCGCGTGGAATCGGCAAGCCCGGCAAGGGCGCGCTTTCGCACCTGCATCCGCAACATCTGGCGGCAACGGTGCTGACCGCGCTGAAGGATCGCAACGACCTCGATACGGCTTCGGTCGACGACATCATCTGGTCGACCAGCAGCCAGAACGGCAAGCAGGGCGGTGACCTTGGACGCATGTCTGCGCTTGCGGCGGGATACGACATCAGCGCGAGCGGCACCACGCTCGACCGGTTCTGCGGCGGCGGCATCACTTCGGTGAACCTTGCTGCGGCCACCGTGATGAGCGGCATGGAAGACTGCGTCATTGCAGGCGGCACCGAAATGATGAGCTACACTGCCGCCCATGCCGCCGAACAGGCCAATGCCGGCCTGCCGCCGCGCCTGATGGGCGCAGGCAACGAAGCGCTGGACGTCCTTCACCCGCAGAGTCACCAGGGCGTGTGCGGGGATGCCATCGCCAGTATGGAAGGTATCAGCCGCGAGGATCTCGATGCCCTCGCCCTCGTCAGCCAGCAGCGGGCCAAGCGAGCGATCGACGAAGGCCGGTTCGACAAATCGGTAGTGCCGGTGATGAACGAGGACGGCAGCGTCGCCCTCGACAAGGAAGAATTCCCCCGCCCCGAAACGACCGCCGAAGGCCTCGCGTCGCTCAACCCAAGCTTCGGCAAGCTCGCGGATTTCGAAATCGGCGGGTCCACCTTCAGGAAGCAAATCAACCGCAAATATCCCGATCTCGAAATCGAACATTTCCACCATGCGGGCAACAGTTCGGGCGTGGTCGACGGGGCGGCAGCCTTGCTGCTGACCTCTGCCGATTATGCCAAGGAACATAACCTGAAGCCGCGTGCGCGCATCGTCGCCTATGCCAACCAGGGCGATTGCCCAACGCTGATGCTCAACGCGCCCGTCCCGGCAGCGAAGAAGGTGCTGGAAAAAGCAGGCCTAACGAAGGACGATATCGACGTCTGGGAAATCAACGAAGCGTTTTCGGTCGTGGCCGAAAAGTTCATCCGCGATCTCGATCTGGACCGCGAGAAAGTGAACATCAATGGCGGCGCGATGGCGCTGGGCCATCCGATCGGTGCGACCGGCTCGATCCTGATCGGCACCGCACTGGACGAACTGGAACGTTCGGGCGGCCGCTACGGACTGGTCACCATGTGCGCCGCAGGCGGTATGGCCCCTGCCATCATCATCGAGCGGATCGACGGTTTCGCCGAATAGGGCTTTACGCACGCGCGCCCTCGCCCTTTTGCAAGAAAGCGGCTAGAGGCGCGCGATGCATTTTCTCGACCAGGCCAAGATCTATCTCAAGTCCGGCGCGGGCGGCCCGGGTGCCGTCAGCTTCCGGCGCGAGAAGTATATCGAATACGGCGGCCCCGACGGCGGCAATGGCGGCAAAGGCGGCGACATCGTGTTCGAAGCCGTCCAGGGCCTCAATACGCTGATCGACTTCCGCTATGCGCAGCACTTCAAGGCCAAGCGCGGCAACCACGGACAGGGCAAGGACCAGACCGGTGCCGGCGCGCCCGATCTCGTGATCGAAGTGCCCGTGGGCACACAGGTCCTGTCCGAAGACAAGGAAGAAGTGCTTGCCGATTTCACCGAGGTCGGCCAGCGCATCGTCTTCCTCGAAGGCGGCATGGGCGGGCGCGGTAACGCCAGCTACAAGAGTTCGACCAACCGCGCGCCGCGCCAGCACCAGCCCGGCACCCCGGGCGAGGAGATGTGGGTCTGGCTGCGGCTGAAGCTGCTGGCCGACGTGGGCCTGCTGGGCCTGCCCAATGCGGGCAAGTCGACCTTCATCAACCAGGTATCGAACGCCAGGGCGAAGGTCGGTCACTATGCCTTCACGACGCTGATCCCCAAGCTGGGCGTCGTGACCCACAAGGGCCGCGAATTCGTGCTTGCCGACATCCCCGGCCTGATCGAGGGCGCGGCCGATGGCGCAGGGATCGGTGACCGCTTCCTCGGCCATATCGAACGCTGCCGCGTGCTCATCCACCTGATCGACATTTCGGGCGATGACCCTGCCGAGGCTTACAAGACGGTCAATGCCGAGCTCGAAGCTTATGGCGGCGGGCTCGACGAAAAGCCGCAGCTGGTCGCGCTGAACAAGCTGGACCTTGCCGACGAGGAGCTCGGCCAGGGCTTTGCCGACGAACTGCTGGCGGCCGGCGCCGACAAGGTCTTCACCATTTCGGGTGCGACCGGCGCAGGCATACCCGAACTACTCGACGGTATCCTGGGGTACCTGCCCGACCGTACATCGACGGAAACCCACGCCGAAGAGGTCGAGGACGAGGGCGACACGCCCGAATGGTCACCGATCTGACCGGTCAAGCCGCGCTTGCGGATGCCGAAGCCAAGGCAGCTTCCGGACGGATGCGGGTTTGGCTAGGTCTTGCCGCATGACGATCGCCGCCCTCTCCGACCTGCGCAGTGCACGCCGCCTCGTGATCAAGGTCGGCTCGGCGCTGCTGGTGGAACGCGGCGCACCTCGCGCCCAATGGCTGGCGACGCTTGCTACCGAGATCGCGGAACTGCGCACGCATAGCGAGGTCATCGTCGTTTCCTCCGGTGCCATCGCGCTGGGCGCCGCCAAGCTGGGTTTGACCAGGGGTGGCCGCGGCAGCCTCGCCGATGCGCAGGCCGCGGCATCGGTCGGGCAGGTCGGACTGGCACGCCTGTGGTCCGATGCCTTGGGCAACCATGACATCACCGCTGCGCAGATGCTGGTCACGCTGGGCGATCTCGAGGACCGCCGCCGTTACCTCAATGCATCGGCCACCCTCGCCCGGTTGCTCGAAGCAGGCGCGGTGCCGGTGGTGAACGAGAACGACAGCGTAGCGACCGAAGAAATCCGCTTCGGCGACAATGATCGCCTCGCCGCCCGCGTCGCTCAGGCTGCCGGCGCCGAAGCCGTCTTGCTATTGTCCGATGTAGACGGCCTCTATGACCGCGACCCGCACGAGGATGGCGCTGTCCTTGTCGAACGGGTCGAAGGGGTCACTCCCGAAGTCATCGCCATGGCCAGCGGGGCGTCTTCTTCGGGTCTCGGTTCGGGTGGAATGCTCGCCAAGCTGCAGGCTGCTCGCATTGCCGAGCGGGCAGGCATAGCGCTTGCCATACTCAACGGCACCCGGACCTCGCCCATTTCCCGCGCGCTCGACAGCGGCACCGGCACGTTGTTCGTACCGCAGTCGGATGCCAGCGCACGCAAGGCATGGCTGGGCGGGCGGCTTGCACCTGCCGGTGTGGTTACAGTCGATCAGGGCTGCATGACCGCGCTGGAAAACGGTGCAAGCGTACTCGCCGCGGGCATTACCGCAATCGAAGGCACCTTTGCGCGCGGCGATCTTGTCGCCATCCATGGCCCCGGGGGAGAACGGCTCGGCCAGGGGTTGGTCGAATACACTTCTGCAGAATGCAGCGCGATACTGGGCCTGCGCGAAGAACAGCAATCCGAAAAGCTCGGCTATGCACCGCGCGCGGCCGTGATACACCGCGACCATATGGTGCACGCATGACCATCGCCCTGACCGGCGCGACCGGGTTTGTCGGAAAAACCGCTCTGGACGAGGCCGTCCGGCGCGAAGAACCCGTGCATGCGCTGACACGGCGCACACAGGCACCCCGAACGCATGTCGATTGGGTAGAGGGCGACCTGTCCAATCCTGCCGCGCTGGCGACGATGTGCCACCAGGCCGATGCGGTGATCCACGTCGCGGGGCTGACCAACACGCCCGACCCGGCCGAATTCGAGGACGCGAATGTCGGGGGGACCGAACGCCTGATCGCAGCAGCGAAAGAGCAGAAGGTGAAACGCTTCGTCTTCGTTTCCTCGCTGTCGGCACGCGAACCGGGCCTTTCCGCCTATGGCGCATCCAAGGCGAAGGCGGAAAGCCTTGTCGAAGCCAGCGGGCTGGACTGGACGATCGTGCGCCCGCCCGGCGTCTATGGCCCCCACGATATCGACTATTTCGAAATGTTCCGCAGCGCGAAGTTCGGCCTTGTCCCGCTGCCGCCGGGCGGTGCCAGTTCGATCATCCATGTCGAAGACCTTGCGCGCCTGCTGCTCGATCTTGTCGATGCATCCCCTGCCCTCGTGCGTCGCCGCGTTTTCGAACCCGACGACGGGCGCGAAGGCGGCTGGTCGCACAAGGAACTGGCCAAGGCGATCGGAAAGGCGGTGGGGCGGCGCGTATATGCCCCGCACCTGCCCCGCAGCGTCCTGGAACTTGCTGCGAAGGCCGACCGTGCGCTGCGTAGCGAAAATGCACGCCTGACAGCCGACCGCGTCGGCTACATGACGCATCCCAACTGGGTTGCCCGGTCGAGCCACAAAGTGCCCGAAGCTGTGTGGTCGCCGCGTATCGCGGGCGAAGACGGCCTGCGGGCGACTGCCCGGTGGTACCAGGAACAGGGCTGGCTTTAACCCAGATTGCAGCGACGGGCTGCGCGCGATAAACAAGCGCGATGTCGGGCGAAACCTCCATGCCTTCGATGGGCGAATATGCGCCCTGGTTCTTTGCCAGGGCGCTCGATGGGGCGGACCGCTATGCCTTTTCGTCTATCGGCGGGCGGCATGTGCTGATGCTTTTCTTCGGCCGGGCAAGCGCCCAGGTTGCGGCCGAAGCACTTGCCGTAGTCCAGCAGAACCGTTCACTCTTCGATGATGAAAACTGCTGTTTTTTCGGCGTCACTGTCGATCCCGACGATGAAAAGTCCGGCCGGATCGCACAGGATCTGCCCGGCATTCGGTTCTTCCTCGATTACGATCGCGCCGTCAGCAAGGCCTATGGCGCACTGCGGCCCGATGACAGGTTCGAACCGCACTGGCTCGTGCTCGACCGGGAGCTTCGCATTCGCGCCCGTTTCCGGATTACCGATGGCGAAAAGGCAATCGCCGATCTGAGGCAGCGGTTGGCCGGGGTGCAGGAAAGCTGGGCGCCGGTCATTACCGTGCCGGATGTGTTCGAGCCGGACCTGTGCCGCAAGCTCATCGGTCTCTACGAAGGTCGCGGCGGCGAACCGTCCGGTTTCATGCGCGATGTCGATGGAAAGACTACGCTGATCGTCGATAGCGATTTCAAGCAGAGGCGCGACTGCCTGATAGACGATACGAAACTTATGGAGCTGCTGGCGGGGCGTATTGCGCGGCGCGTGGCTCCCGCCATCGAACGCGCATTCCAGTTCAAGGCCACCCGTATCGAACGCTATCTTGTCGCTTGCTACGAAGCCGGTGCGGGGCATTTCAGGCCGCACCGCGACAATACGACGCACGGGACGGCGCACCGCCGCTTTGCCGTGACGATCAATCTCAATGCGGACGAATATGAAGGCGGCGACCTGCGCTTTCCCGAATTCGGCCCCCGCACCTATCGCGCCCCGACCGGCGGCGCGGTCGTGTTTTCATGTTCGTTGCTTCACGAAGCCACACCCGTGACATACGGCAAGAGATACGCCTTCCTGCCATTCCTGTATGACGAGGAAGCAAAGAAGGTGCGCGAGGCAAATCTCGACAAACTTGCCCCCCGCCCCGAAGCCTGAAGCGCGGCCGAAATCAGGAAAGCTGACACGGTTTTGCCGAAGGGGGTGGACTTTTCGTGCGCGTTGCACGAAAGGCGCTGCCTCCGGTCGCCGGCTTAGCTCAGTTGGTAGAGCAGTTGATTTGTAATCATCAGGTCAGGGGTTCGACTCCTCTAGCCGGCACCACTTCCCTCTACGCTCGATCCTACAGGAACGGTTCTTCGCCGGGTTTGTGGATGCCGCATTCGACCTTGTCCCAGCCCGCCCAGCGGCCGGCGCGCGGATCGTCTCCGTCGACGACCTGCCGTGTGCAAGGCGAACAGCCGATGCTGGGGAAGCCGCGTTCGACCAGCGGGTGGCGCGGCAGGTCGTGTTCCTGGAAATAGGCATCGATGTCCGCCGCGCTCCAGTCGATCAGCGGATTGATCTTGAGCCGGCCCTGCGCATCGGACGTATCCAGTTCGAAGCGCGGCAGGTTCGCGCGCGTGGATGACTGGAAGGCCTTGCGTCCCGTAAAGCTTGCATCGAAACCCGCGAGCGCCTTGGCCAGCGGTTTCACCTTGCGCAGTTCGCAGCAACCGTCGGGATCGTATGACCACCTGAGGCCGCTTTCGTCGCGCGTTTCCAGATCGGCGATCTCGGGATAGAGATCGACGCGGTTCAGGCCCAGACGGTCGGTCAGTTCGTCGCGATAGGCCAGCGTTTCGGGGAAATGCTTGCCGGTTTCCAGGAACAGCACCGGTACGTTTGAATCGACCTGCGCGATCAAGTGCAGCAGCACTGCGCTTTCCGCACCAAAGCTCGACACAACGGCCATATCGCCGACAAGGCTGCCCTCGATTACCGCGCGCAGCCATTCCGCCGTCTCCGTCCCGCGAAACATGCGGTTGAGGCGGATGGCATCCTGCTCGGTAAAGCGGGGACGCGTGTCGATACGGTCGATGGCGCGCAGTTCGTTCATGCGTGGCGTTTCGTCCAGATCGGCGTGCGTGTGTCGGCGGCTTTCTGGTAGACCTCGGGCCAGCGTTCGAAGGCGGCCTTTACATCATCCATGTCGAGCTGCTGGCCGGGCTGGAAAGC
>CATMNW010000139.1 GCA_950071875.1 uncultured Erythrobacteraceae bacterium
GAGCTTCCTGCTTTTCAGGGACGGGGTCGGTAAAGCTGCGCTTGAATGCCTGGAGGTCACCCCAGTCAATCGAAACAGAACCTTCGATACCCTTCCCCTTCAATCGCCTGTGTGCAGCGAGCGCTTCCTCTCCACTCACCATCATCTTTTTCGGATCGCACCCTCGGAGCGCGCATGTGCCACCGTAGGGCCTGTAATCGATAACCGCGCAACGCTTCCCGGCGTCGGCCATCTGGTGGACCGCGACCTGCGCAGCCGTTCCCGATCCGATCGCAATGAAATCGAAAGCCTCAGCCATTGCAGCAGTCCCCTTCCTGTATCGGAGGACAGCGAACTGTGCCGTAGGAGCAGAACACGCAGCAATCGCCGTGGAGCGGCTTGAGACGCACGCCGCAGCCCGTGCAAGTGTAGAAGAACATGCAGGCGTTGGTCGGCATTTCCATGTCTTCTTCATGACCGCATTCGGGGCAGCGCAAGCGCGAGATCAGGATCGGATCAGCCATAGAGGAAGGCACCTGTCAGCAGCGCAGCACCGATGGCAATCCCTATGGCGGTCAGCGCTCGATAGGTCGGTGATCCGCATGCACTGTCCGCCGGGCATGTTTGTGCCTGCCTAAACTGCCAGAGCAAACGGAGGGTCGCAGCGAGGAGAAGAGCCGACGCGAGGGTCAGCAGGGGGAGGCGATAGGGGGCTACGACAGGCGAGATGCTGCCAAGCCACGCGGAACCCACACCAACTGACGTAAGCGTCAATGGGAGTGCACAGCAAGCAGCTGCTCCGAAGGCAGCAAAGACACCGCTGCCCGCCGCTAATCCGTTCCACCATGTGCTGAAGCTGCGCACCAGTCGTCCCTTTCCAAAACCCGATTCCCGCAATTATTTACAGTCTGTAGCAACTACAGACTCAAGGGGTTTCGTGTGAAAATCGGTGATGTATCGAAACAGACCGGATGCAAAATCGAGACAATCCGATATTATGAGCGGATAGGAGTCATCGACCCGCCTCCACGAAGGGGCGCTTACCGCGACTACGGTCCTCGGGACATCGAGCGGCTGCGTTTCGTTCGGCGTGCGCGCGAACTCGGCTTCTCCCTTGAAGAGGTGCGGGCGCTGCTCGACCTCACACCGGGGCCCGATGTGCATTGCGATCAAGTGCAATCAATCGCGGAACAGCATCTCGGGAACGTCCGCGCCAAGCTGGCGGACCTTGCGCGCATGGAAACTGCTCTGACAAAATTGATCAGGCAGTGTGGCACTACCAGTGATGATCGGTGCCCGGTATTGGAAAGCTTAGCCGGCGAAGGCTAATCCAGCAGATCCAAGCTACGGACCAACGTTCCATCCAACACTCACAATTGACTCAGCCTGCCAGAGCAGAAAAGCAAGCGGTCCGCTTTCGGGCACCTTGCTATGCGCGGGCTACGTCCAGAATCCGGGCGTATTGTGTTGAAAAACTCTGCCACCCGTTTTGGTCGGTAACACTAGAACTTTGGCACGCCTCGTAGTGTAACAATGATTCAAGCGGCAAGCTCACTCTGAATTTTTGTTGCCCGAAATTAACCTCCGGCGCGGCGGGGCCGACTTTTTCAACACAATACGGGCGTAAAGCTGACATTGATATCGCCCAACTCGCATAGGGAGAAATTGAATTTGGAGTCCCGAAAAAGGCATCGAACCAATGCATTAGACGGCTTTTGAGGGCCTTTTGAGGGCTTTTTGGAGACGACCGAATTCCTAGCTATCTGATAAGACGTAAAAAATTATTTCGAATGTGATGCCTCTTCTGGCACCATTTTCATTTTTTCTCGATTGAGGCCAAGTCTCCATTGCCCCGGCTAGCCGGGGATTAGGGACATTCGCCCGTCGCTGGATGCGAACAAGCGTTTCCTTTGCGAAACGCAGTTCCCTCGAATAGCGAGCGCAGTCGGTCAAACCCGCAGATCATCGCTGGTTCATATAACTCTCAAACGAACGGACACGCAGGGTTTCTCTATCGAGGCCATGAGGAGTAGGTAGCGTTAGATATCTGGCCGATATCATCGATACCCAATCGGGCGAGCGGATCACTCGCCAAAAGTGGTGGTCGATATCGCGACGCTTCCAATCTCGCCGAACGAAGCGCCGATCTGTTGGCCGGGGCGGATTTCGTGCACACCGGTGATCGCCCCGCTCGAGATCCACCAGTCGGATCGAAGGCCGACACCCCGATCTGCCAGATTTTGCAGGAGGAAGCAGACCGCACCGAACGGCCCATCGAGCATGTCCGCCGTCGTCGCGCTGCCCACCACCGTATCGTCGATGCGAACTGAAACGGGCACGCAATTCAGCGTGCCCCACATCTCTTCCGGCACAATCCTGCCCAGGAGAATACCGGCGTTGTTGCCATGGTCCGAAATCGTGACGCATGGCCCGTCGGCATTGATGCCTGCGTAGGGTGACGAGGCGATCTCGAGTCCGATCCGCACTTCGTCGATCCATCGCATGGCCTCGCGAGGGGTCTTCGGCAGGGCTTCGTCGAGAACCTTCAGGCGCAGCATGAACTCCGCCTCGACTGCGGCAAACCCACCGCCGAAAATCGTGAACTTCGCAAGGCCGTCCGTTTCGCGCTGCACACTGTCCGCAAAAATTGGCCCTGCCAGCCGGTTGGCGCCCAGCACTTCGCTGTGGGGCGGATTGATCTTGCCGACTTTCCATCCCGCGACTTCGCGATCCCACAGGGACAGCGCCTGGTCCTGAACCCGATACGCCGCCGCCAGAGTGGCGGGCCGCTCGCCAGGATATTCCGCAATCGGACGTCCGGATTTTCGCGCTTCCACGAATGCGGTTGCGATATCGCTCGCCATTTCCATCAAACTTGCCCCGCCAAAAACGCACTGTCGATATCGCTTGGCGCATAACGACACCGGTGTCAAAGCTGTTTGCGGAGGAACGCCCCATCGGTTTGCGAAGCACTTCGCTTTAAGCGTTGGGTGGTCTATCCCCCAGAACAACCTGTCATAAACACGGGAAGACGATGCCTGACGCCAGTCAAAAACCGACCATCAACGATGTCGCGCGCGTGGCCGGCGTTTCGAAGAAGACCGTCAGTCGGGTCATCAATCGCTCGCCCCTGCTGAAGCAGGAAACGCGAACCAAGGTGGAGGGCGTGATCGCCGAGCTGGGGTATCGGCCGAACCCGCAGGCGCGCGCGCTCGCGATGGGGCGCAACTTCCTGATCGGGCTGCTGCACGACAATCCGAACGCGCAGACCGTGCTCAACTTCCAGGTCGGGGTGCTGGATGCCATTCGCGATACCGAATTCGCACTCGTGGTGCGTCCGGTCGATCGGCGATCGCCGCACATGCTGGACGACATCCGCTCCTTTCTGGAAATCCAGCGCCTGTTCGGCGTGCTGATACTTCCCCCGATATCGGAGAACGACGATCTTGCGCGGTTGTGCCGCGAAATGGGGTGCGGATATGTCCGGATGGGCTCGGCCCGGCTGGACGATGACGAGCACCTGGTCCAGTCGAACGATCGCGAATGCGTCGAAAGCGTGATCGACCACCTCGTCGCAAACGGACATCGCCGGATAGCGATCATCAAGGGACCGGACGGTTTTCGATCGGCGCAGGAACGCGCGGAGGGCTTCGCCGCTGCGATGAAAAAGCATGGGCTCGAAATTCCCCCCGAAGCGATCGGGAGCGGAAACTACCGGTTCGATTCAGGGATCGTCGCGGCGGAAAAGCTGCTCGATACGGACAACCCGCCGACGGCGATCTTCGCGAGCAACGACGAGATGGCGGCCGGCGCATTCCATGCGGCGCTTGCCAGGGGAATCGATGTTCCGGCCCAGCTGTCGGTCGTCGGTTTCGACGATTCCCCCATCGCGGCGCATATCCTGCCGCCGATGACGACCGTCAGCTGGCCCATTCGCGAAATGGCCAAATCGGCGGCGTTCAAACTGATCGAACCGACCAATCCGGCGGCGGGCCTCTCCACCTTCCCCGCCCGCCTGGTTGTGCGCAACTCGGTAGCGGCACCGCGCGAATAGGCGCAGGCGGTTGCAATTTGTCCAGCTCCCCCCGATAACGTCGTATGACACCGGTTACCGAGGCGCGATTCGAGGCGTTTTACGGTGGCCGCAATCGACCAGATCATAGAGAGGTGCCCACCATGAAGATCGCGCTCATCAACGAGAATAGCCAGGCCGCCAAGAACGGCATCATCCACGACGCGCTGACGACGGTGGTCGAGCCGCTGGGGCATGAAGTGCACAATTACGGCATGTACACCGCGGACGACGAAGCCCAGATCACCTATCCGATGGTCGGCCTGTTGACGGGCATCCTGCTGAATTCCGGCGCGGCCGACTTTGTCGTCACCGGCTGCGGTACGGGGACGGGTTCGATGCTTGCCGCAAACGCCATGCCCGGTGTTTTCTGCGGATTGATCATCGACCCGACCGATGCGTTTCTGTTCGCGCAGATCAACGACGGCAACGCGATCGCCATGCCCTACGCCAAGGGCTTCGGCTGGGCGGCGGAGCTCAACCTCCAGGATTGCTATCGCAAACTGTTCGAAGGTACGCCGGGCGAAGGCTATCCGAAGGAACGGGCGCAGATCATGGCGAAGAACCGCGGAGTGCTGTCCGAGCTCAAGTCGAAGACCTGCTACGATATGCTGACGGTCGTGAAGAACGTCGATCAGGACCTGTTAAAGAGCGCCATCGCGGGCGAAAAGTTCGCCGAGCTGTTCTACGCCAATTCGACGGACGATCAGATGAACGCCTACCTGCGCAGCCTCTGAGCGTAGGCAGAAGGATACGCAGATATGAGCGCGAACGCTTTCGACCTCACCGGGCGGACCGCCGTGGTGACGGGCGCGAACACCGGGATCGGGCAGGGAATTGCGGTGGCGCTGGCGCAGGCCGGGGCAGATGTGGTCCTGGTTGCCCGCCGGGACCCTTCCGAAACACGCCGTCTGGTGGAAAACGCGGGGCGAAGGGCGCATGTCGTGATGGCGGACCTGTCCAGCATCGAACCGTGCGAACGTATCGTAGCCGAGACGGTGGAAACCTTTGGTCAGCTCGACATCCTCGTGAACAACGCAGGGATCATCCGGCGGAACGATGCTCTCGATTTCTCCGAGGAAGACTGGGACGCAGTCATGGATGTGAACCTGAAGGTTCTGTTCTTCCTCAGCCAGGCTGCCGCCCGTCATATGAGCGGGTCGTCGAGGCGTGAGGAAACCCGTGGCAAGATCGTCAACATCGCCTCCATGCTCACCTTCCAGGGCGGCGTCCGTGTGCCCAGCTACACCGCGTCGAAAAGCGGGGTAGGCGGGCTGACCAAGCTGATGGCGAACGAATGGGCGCTCAAGCGCATCAACGTGAACGCCATCGCGCCGGGCTACATCGCCACCAACAACACGGCCGCGCTGCAGGAAGACGAAACGCGCAATCGCCAGATCCTCGAGCGCATTCCCGAAGGCCGCTGGGGCGATCCGAGCGACATCGGCGGGGCCGCCGTTTTCCTGGCGAGCAGGGCCGCCGATTACGTGCAGGGCCATATCCTCGCGGTTGACGGGGGCTGGCTCGCCCGATGAGCACCAACGGGGGCGGTCACGTCGTCTGTTTCGGCGAAATGCTCCTGCGGCTTTCGCCGCCGGCGGGCATGCCGCTATCGCGCGCGCATACGCTGGATCTGCACGTCGGCGGGGCTGAAGCGAATGTGGCGATGGGTCTGGCGGGAATGGGCTATTCCACGCGGATGGTTACCGTGCTCCCCCCGAATGGCCTTGGGGACCGTGCGATAGCCGCCCTGAGGGAGGCCGGGGTCGATACGCGCGCAATCGCGCGGTCGGCTGGTCGCATGGGAACGTACTTTTTCGAACATCCGTCGGGACCGATCGCGGGCCGGGTCACCTACGATCGCGAGCACAGTTCCTTCGCGTTGGCGGCCCCGGAGGATCTGCAGCTGGATGCCGCGCTCGAAGGCGCTGCGCTCCTGCATATGTCCGGAATTACGCCCGCGCTCGGTCCGCGTGGGGTTGCCCTGGCAAAAGCTGCGGTGGACGCCGCGAGGCGTTTCGATGTTCCGGTCTGCTTCGACGGGAATTACCGGGCGAACCTGTGGAACGCATGGGATGGGGATGCCCGATCGATCCTGCATGATCTGATATCGCATGCGACGATCCTGATCGGCAATCATCGCGATATTTCGCTGTTGCTGGGGGAGGAGCTGGAAGGCACCGGTCCCGAACGGCGCAGGATCGCAGCGGTGCGCGCGTTCGACGCCTATCCGAACCTCGAACTGATCGCTTCGACCGCGCGTCACGTGGAATCGGCGCAAGCCCATCGGCTCGCAGCCCGCGTCGATCTCAAGGACAGCGCATCGCAGACCGATGAAATTCGCATCATACCCGTGGTCGACCGGATCGGCACGGGTGATGCCTTTGCAACCGGCATCCTGTGCGGATGGCTCGACGGTGGAGATCCCGAGAAGATGGCCCGGCTCGGCCTGAAACTGGCTGCGATGAAGCACGGCAGGCCGGGCGACGCCCTGGCTGTAACCCGGGCCGAGGTCGAGGCATTCGATCTCGCTGGAGCCGACGTCGCCCGCTAGCCGCGTGGAGCGGGAACCGTCAGTTCCCGCTCTTGCGCATCTCCCGGTCGCGCGGGGAAAGATGCTCCTGCGCGCCGGCCTTCTGTCCGGGATACAGACCCGCCTTCGGCGTCATCGTTTTCAGGTCCCAGTTCGCCTCCACGAAGGGCGCGCGGGTCGGTTCGATTTCCGGATAGCCGCCGACTTCCTCTTCGGAATCGATGACGTGGCCCCGGCCTTCGGCGATGTAGAAGAGGATGCGGACTTCCTCGGCGCCGCGGTCCCAGGGGCGGG
>CATMNW010000140.1 GCA_950071875.1 uncultured Erythrobacteraceae bacterium
GCAATACGATCAAGATCGATATCGCAAAAACCGAGGCCCGCATCCTCGCCGCCCATGTCCAGCATTACTTCCCCCCATGGTTCGATGACGAGACTATGACCATAGGTCTCGCGTCCATCCTCGTGCTGGCCGACTTGCGCGGCAGCGACAACAAAGGCGCTCGCTTCGATCGCTCGCGCGCGCTGGAGAACATGCCAATGAGCGTGACCGGTGGGGACGGTGAAAGCCGCAGGAATGGCGATGCAATCGCACCGCGCATTCCCGAGTGCTTCGAACAGGCAGGGAAAACGGATGTCGTAGCAGACCGTCAGACCGAGCTTGCCGACCGGTGTATTTTCAATGGTCACGACCTGCGAGCCGGCGTCGTAAGCGTTGGATTCCCGCCAGCTTTCGCCGCTTGCCAGGTCGACATCGAACATATGGATCTTGTCGTAGCGCGCGGTGATCTCGCCCGACGGATCGATTACGAAGGAGCGATTAGCCCAGCGCCCCTCCTCAGTTCGAACCGCCAGCGAACCCAGCGCAACCCAGACACCTGCTCTGGCTGCCGAATCGCGCACTTTTGCCAATGCTTCGGTTTCATCTTCTCGCCTGATCGAACTGGCCGCTCGCTTGCGGTCGCGATCGAGCAGTCCCGACATTTCCGGCGTAAAGAGCATGTTCGCCCCCTCGCCTGCCGCTCTTCCGACAGAATCGGCCAAAGCTTGAGCATTTTCTCCGGCGTCGATGCCGGTATTCATCTGGAGGACCGCGATGCGGCTCATTCAGCCTTCCAGCAGCGCGTCGAGCTTGCCTTCGCGCTCGAGCGCTGCAAGCTCATCCGATCCGCCGACATGCGTCTCACCGATGAATATCTGCGGTACTGTGCGCGCTTGCGGCGCTCGGCCGAGCATTTCCTCGCGTTTGGGGCCGCCCATGGTGATGTCGTGTTCGGCGTAATCCACGCCCTTCTCGTCGAGCAGACGCTTGGCGCGGAAGCAGTAGCCGCAACCGAACTTGGTGTAGATGTCGACCTGTGGCTTGCTCATGGAATTCCTCTTGTTTTCAGACCCGAAACTAGCGCTGGGTGCGGGCACTTGAAAGGTGAAACCGTACGCCTATCTCAAATTTGTCGCCCCGAAGGTCGGGGCGGCGACGGGGTGCCGATAGCGGGCCCCGCCATCATAAAATCGCTCAACAAGAGGATTTGTTTCGATGAACCGTATGGATCTTACTCCCTTCCGTCGCTCTACCGTCGGATTTGATCGTGTATTCGACCTGATGGAACGCCAGGCGCGTGGTGCCGGCGGCGACAACTATCCCCCTTTCAATATCGAACGGCGCGGCGATGACGACTATCGCATCACGCTTGCCGTGGCAGGCTTCCGCTCGGGTGACCTGGACATCGTTGCCCAACAGAACTTGCTAACCGTTACCGGACGACGGCGCGAAGAGCAGAGCGAAGGCGATATGCTGCATGTCGGTATCGCGAATCGCGGTTTCGAACGCCGGTTCGAATTGGCCGATTATGTTCGTGTAGAGAACGCCGACCTGGCCGACGGATTGCTGGTAATCGACCTTGTGCGCGAGGTACCCGAAGCGATGAAGCCGAAGAAGATTGCCATCGGCGGTCAAAAGCCGTTGGAAGTCGTCAAGGATGACGACGACGATAGCCAGGCAGCCTGAGCGGCACATCCCCTCATTCAAGAAGTAGATACGTTTAGGGGGCGGAACCTGAGTTCCGCCCCCGCGACGTTTAACGCCGCCTGGCATCGACATCGGCTGTCCGGGTCGCAGAAGACAACCGTCATCGAGGCAAGCCCCACCGCTTTTTGGCGAAGCGTTAACTTTCGATAGCCACGCAAAACAGCGCGGAAACACGGTGATAGTGCCCCAGATACAACAAAAGATAAACCCGCAGCCCGCGGCAAATACGATTTTGTCGCATGACTACAAGCGCCAACGCCTAGCGCTTAGCAATTTCAATAGGTTAGGGCGAAACACCCTTCGATGGTGTCAGACCAGACGAGCCTGCTCGAGCGCGGCACCAACGAATCCTGCGAAAAGCGGGTGCGGATCGAACGGCTTGGACTTCAATTCAGGATGGAACTGGACACCAACGAACCAAGGGTGATCCGGCCGTTCGACTATTTCGGGAAGCAGTCCGTCAGGCGACATGCCAGAGAAGATCAAGCCCTGCTTTTCAAGCGGGTCGACATACTTGCCGTTGACTTCGTAACGATGGCGGTGGCGCTCGGAAATCGTCGCCTCTCCGCCATAGATGTTCGAAACGTGGCTGTTCGCAGAAAGCTTCGCTTCATAAGCCCCGAGGCGCATCGTGCCACCAAGATCGCCACCCGCTTCGCGGGTCTGCAGGCCCTCTTCCGTCATCCATTCGGTGATAATACCGACCACGGGTTCTTCGGTTTCGCCGAACTCGGTCGAGCTTGCCTTCTCGAAACCGGCGGAACGCGCAGCTTCCACGCAAGCCATCTGCATGCCGAGGCAAATGCCGAGGAAGGGCACCTTGCGTTCCCTGGCGAACCGAACCGAAGCAATCTTCCCTTCGCTGCCGCGTTCACCGAAACCGCCCGGTACGAGAATGCCGTGCATGGGTTCCAGCTTTGCGGCTATTTCCGCTTCATCGCCTTCGAAGATTTCGGCATCGATCCACTTGATATTGACCTTGACCCTATGGGCCATGCCACCATGGACAAGTGCTTCATTCAACGACTTGTAGGCATCCTGCAGGCCGACATACTTGCCGACCACGCCGATCGTGACTTCACCGTCCGGGTTCGAATGGCGATCGACTACATCGTACCAACGCGAGAGGTCGGGATCGGGCGCGTCAGAAATACCAAATGCGCGAAGCACCTCGGTATCCAGGCCCTCACCGTGATATTGCAGCGGAACCGAGTAAATCGACGGCGCATCGAGCGCAGGGATAACCGCTTCCTTGCGGACGTTGCAGAAATTGGCAATTTTCTGGCGTTCGCTGTCCGGGATCGGATGCTCGGCACGACAAAGCAGGACGTCGGGCTTGATGCCTAGGCTGGCGAGTTCGCGAACCGAATGCTGCGTCGGCTTAGTTTTCAGTTCACCGGCCGCCGCGATGTACGGGACCAAGGTGACGTGAACGCTCAGCGTCTGCCACGGCTCAAGCTCATTACGAAGCTGCCGAATGGCTTCCATGAACGGCAGGCCTTCGATGTCGCCCACTGTCCCGCCGATCTCGCACAGGATGAAATCATGGTCGTCCTGACCGGCAAGAGCAAAGGCCTTGATCTCGTCGGTCACATGCGGAACCACCTGGACGGTCGCGCCGAGGTAATCGCCGCGGCGTTCCTTGGCGATGATGTCCTGGTAGATGCGACCGCTCGTGATGTTGTCGCCCTGATGCGCGCTCACGCCGGTGAAGCGTTCGTAGTGGCCGAGGTCGAGGTCGGTTTCCGCCCCGTCGTCGGTCACATAGACCTCGCCATGCTGATACGGGCTCATCGTGCCCGGATCGACATTGAGGTAGGGGTCGAATTTCCGAATGCGGACCTTGTAGCCACGCGCCTGGAGGAGGGCAGCAAGCGATGCTGCCATGAGACCTTTGCCAAGCGAGGAGACCACGCCGCCGGTGATAAATATATACCGCGCCATGGGAGTCGGGCCTTAAGCTGAGGATTGGAGTCGGGGCAAGCGCAAAGCGCTGCAAATCGCACCGCGCAGGCGGCGCAATCCACAGTGCCGGCGATTTACGTGCGAATTACTGGGTAACGTCGGCCAGCGGGTCGTCGCTCGGGACTGCTTCCTCGCCGGTAGTTGCCGGCCCTTGGGGATCAGCCGGCGCGGCCGGAGCTACTGTGCGATCCAGGGTCGATTCGATTGAATCACTGCCGGTGGTATCGACCGCGACTGCTGCAAGGGCGATCGACAGGACTACGAACAACACTGCTAGCCATTTCGTCGAACGGGTCAGGAAGTCTGCCGCTCCACGTGCGCTGAGCATCCCTGAAGGGCTGCCCCCAATTCCCAGACCGCCGCCTTCACTGCGCTGCATCAGGATGACACCGACAAGGGCAGCTGCGACAATCGCCTGGACGACAGTAAGGAAGAGGAACATCAAAATACTCTTGGAATTGGGTTTTGCTCACGCGCATCTAGGCGCAGGACAGGAAAACGGCAAGGTAGCGAAGGTTCAGGCTTCTTCGGTCTCCGAAGCACCGACCACGATACCGAGGAAGCTCTCGGCCGACAGGCTGGCTCCGCCCACCAGCGCCCCACCAACTTCCGGAGTATTCAGTATCTCGGTGGCGTTCTCCGGCTTCACCGATCCACCATACAGAATACGCACCATCGACGAGGCTTCTTCGCCGAATGTTTCATCGAGCAGCTTGCGAATAGCCGTGTGCATTGCTGCGATATCTTCGGTAGTTGCCGTGCGGCCCGTTCCGATAGCCCAGATAGGCTCATAGGCTATCGTCAACCGCTCCGCCGGATCCTGAAACGCCCCGAGTGACGATTTCAGCTGGTCCAGAACGAAAGTCTCTGCCCCACCTGCATCCCGCGTTTCCAGGGTTTCACCGCAGCACAGGATGACACGAAGACCCGCTTCGAGTGCCGATTCGATCTTTGCATTGATCAATTCGTTGGTCTCGCCGTGATCCTGGCGGCGTTCGCTGTGCCCCAGGATGACGAACTTTGCACCCGCGTCGGCGACCATCGAAGCGTTGATATCGCCGGTATGGGCGCCTTCGGGACCCGAATGGCAGTCTTGAGCCCCGACACCGATCTGTTCAGCTTCTTTATGCACCGCGTGGATCAATGTGTAGGGAGGCGCCACAGCTACCTCTACCTTCATGTAACGCTGGGCGGCACGATCAATCGCGCGCGCTTCGGAAAGCATCGCGCGCGTGCCGTTCATCTTCCAGTTTCCGACGATGTAGGGCCGTTCGGCCATAGGGGACTACCTGCAATCTGTGTGAATGTGTTGCCCGCGTTTATATGGGGCATGGGTTGCGACCCGCTAGAGAAGGTTTGTTCGCGCGTCAAAAGCCTTTGCTACCTGTTGCCGACAGGACGCAGGCCCGATAAAGCGCCTCGACCCATTCAGGCTGCGCTTGAATGTCCACAGCAACCCAACGGGATCGCCCGCAGACCATGTTCCAGTTCTTCCGTAATTTCTTCAAGACCAAGGTCGGTCTTGCAATCGCATTGGCGTTTCTCGGCCTGATCGCCCTCGCTTTCGCCAGCGCGGACGTTTCGAGCACCGGCACATTCGGTGGTATTGCCGGTGGTGATCGGGTTGCTGTCGTGGGTGACGAGAAGATATCCACATCCGACTTGGTCCTTGGCGCGAACAACAGCATTTCGCGCGTCAGGGAGGAGGAACCCACCATAACGATGCAGGCCTTCATTCGCGAAGGCGGACTGACGAACACCCTGGAGCAACTGATCGATCGCGCAGCGATAAAGGATTACGCGCGAAAATACGGGCTTCGGGCGGGTGACAATCTCGTCAACAGCGAAATCCGCATGATTTCGGCATTTCGCGGTGCGGACGGCAACTTCAGCGAAGATACCTATCGGCAGGCTCTGGCCCAGCAGCGCATCACAGACGCACAGATTCGCGAAGACCTGGGAATTGGTCTTCTTTCGCAGCAGCTTCTTGGCCCGGCCAGCTTCGGCTCGAGTGTCCCGGAAAAACTCGCTTATCGTTACGCTCAGCTTTTCAAGGAGCGGCGCCAGGGTTCGATCGCGCTTCTTCCCACGGCTGCTTTTGCACCACAGGGCGACGCAAATCCTGCCACCGTCAAAGCGTTCTACGACGAGAACCGAGACCTCTTCGTTCGGCCGGAACAGCGCACAATACGGTTCGCAAGCTTCGATGCCGAAGCCTTGGGCGACCGCATCATTCCGACCGACGCAGAAATAGCGGCCCGTTACGAACGCGACCGTTCGGAATACGCCGCCAGCGAGACCCGCGGCTTTACCCAAGTTATCGTACCCACTGAAGCAGCGGCGAGTTCGATCCGTGAGCGGGTTGTAGGTGGCGCATCTCTTGAAGAGGTAGCCCGTGAAGCAGGGCTGCGTGCTAATCCAGTTCGTGATGTCGCGCGGGATGCGCTGGCATCGCAAGCCTCGCCAGCTGTAGCTTCGGCGTATTTTTCTACCGGCCGTGGACAGCTGAGCGAACCGGCGCGTAGCCCGCTTGGCTGGCACGTGGCCCGCATCGACATTGTGGATACGCGTGCAGCGCGCTCCCTCGCCGATGTCCGCACCACAATCGTCGACACGTTGCGGGAAGAAAAGCGCGTTCGCGGCCTTGCAGACCTCGCCATCGAAATCGAAGACCAACTTAGCGATGGCGCCACGCTGGCCGAAGTTGCAGACGATCTCGACCTCGAACTTTCAACTGCCAATCGCGTGCTTGCAGACGGCCGATTGGCAGCCAACCCGCAAGAAACCGTGCCGGAAGTCCTGCGTCCGGCGCTAGCCACTGCATTCCAGATGGAAGAGGAACAGCCGGAAATTGCGCCTGTCGAGGGTGGACAAACCTATCTCGTCTACGAAGTCGGCGACATCACTCCTGCAGCTGCAGCACCCTTCGCCGAGATACAGCAAGCTGTGGAAGCACGCTGGCGCGCCGAACAGGGCCAGAAGCGCGCCCAGGCGGCAGCCGATCGCGTGTTGAAGCGCCTTCGTGGCGGGCAGACAATTGCAGCAGCCCTCTCCGCCGAAAAAACGCGCGTTCCCCCTGCGCAGTCCATCGACATGACCCGGGAAGATCTTGCCCGCCAACGTGAACAGCGCATCCCGCCCCCGATCGCCCTGATGTTCAGCATGGCGGAAGGCACCGTGAAGAAACTAGATGCTGGCGGCAACGCAGGTTTCT
>CATMNW010000141.1 GCA_950071875.1 uncultured Erythrobacteraceae bacterium
TGGCGGACCCCCGGCGCCATTGGCATCGCTGTTGCGGCGACGAGGCGCTTCGCGCTTCTTGGCAATCAGTTCGTCAGTGGCGAGATCGGCCAGGTCGTCAAGATCCTTGATCCCAGCCTTGCCCAGCACCACCAGCATTTCCTCTGTCAGATGCGGCAGTTCGGCAAGATCGTCTTCAACGCCCAGTTCACGGCGCACTTCGCGGTGCCCAGCTTCCTGTCGTTCAAGTGCTTCCTGCGCGCGGCTCTGCAGCTCCTCCGCCAGTTCTTCGTCGAAGCCTTCGATGGTGGCGAGCTCCTCAAGCTGCACATAGGCCACTTCTTCCAGCTCGGCGAAGCCTTCGGCCACCAGCAGCTGCGACAGCGTCTCGTCGACGTCGAGTTCTTCCTCGAACATCTTGGAGCGTTCGGCGAATTCCTTAGACCGCTTCTCGCTCGCCTCTTCCTCGGTCATGATGTCGATCTGGTGACCGGTCAGCTGGCTGGCGAGACGCACGTTCTGGCCGCGACGGCCGATCGCCAGAGACAGCTGATCGTCAGGCACGACGACTTCGATGCGGCCCTCTTCCTCGTCGAGCACGACGCGCGCGACGGTGGCGGGCTGGAGCGCGTTGACGATGAAGGTCGCCTGCTCCTCGCTCCAGGGGATGATGTCGATCTTCTCGCCCTGCAATTCCTGGACGACCGCCTGGACGCGGCTGCCCTTCATGCCGACGCAGGCGCCGACCGGGTCGATGCTGCTGTCGTGACTGATGACGCCAATCTTGGCGCGGCTGCCCGGGTCGCGGGCAGCGGCCTTGATCTCGATGATGCCATCGTAGATTTCGGGCACTTCCTGCGCGAACAGCTTCTTCATGAAGTCGGGGTGTGCGCGGCTGAGGAAGATCTGCGGGCCGCGATTGTTGCGCTCCACCTTGGTGATCAACGCGCGGACACGTTCGCCGACACGGGCGGCTTCGCGCGGGATCTGCTGGTCGCGGCGGATGACGCCTTCGGCACGGCCCAGGTTCACGATCACGTGGCCGAATTCGACCGACTTGATCACGCCGGTAATGACTTCGCCTGCGCGGTCCTTGAACTCGTCGTATTGGCGCTCGCGCTCGGCGTCGCGGACCTTCTGGAAGATCACCTGCTTGGCCGACTGTGCGTCGATACGTCCGAGGTCGACTGGCGGCAGCGGATCGACGATGAAGTCACCGATCTTGGCATCGTCCTGCAACTTCTGAGCAGCCTTCAGGTCGACCTGCTTGAAGTAGTCTTCGACCTCCTCGACAACCTCGACGACGCGCCACAGGCGAAGATCGCCGGTCTGCGGATCCAACTTGGCGCGGATGTCGTTTTCCGCACCGTAACGGTTGCGGGCAGATTTCTGGATCGCCTCTTCCATCGCTTCGATGACGATCGCCTTGTCGATCATCTTTTCCGAAGCGACCGAGTTAGCAATCGCGAGGAGTTCAGCCTTGTTGGCGGAAATGGCACTGGCCATCAGTCGTCTGCCTTTTCTTCTTCGATGTCGTCGGCACCACTCGTATCGAGCGGCTGGGTGGCGGCAATCAGTTCGTCGGTCAAGACGAGCTGTGCCGAATGGATCTGATCGCGCGGCACGCTCACCTCGCCAGCCTTGCGGTCTGCGATGGTAATCATGTCACCTTCGATACCCTTGAGGGGCCCGCGCAGGTTACGCTGTCCGTCGAAACCCTTGGTCATAGAGACCTTCGCTTCGTGCCCCGTCCAGTTGGCGAAATCCTTTGCGCGGGTCAGCGGGCGGTCGATGCCGGGACTGGAAACTTCCAGGTGATAGGCACCGGGCACCAGAACCTCGCCCTCTTCCTCCAGCTCGTCGAGCTTTTCGGAAACCCGGCGCGAAAGCGCGGCGCATTGTTCGATGACCAACTGACCCGTTGCGGGATCTTCGGCCATGATCTGCAATGCCTCACCACCATCGCCGGCTTCGGAAGGCATCATCTTGACACGCACGAGTTCGAAACCCAGCGCCTGCGCTTCGGGTTCGATCACTTCGGTCAAGCGTGCAAGATCGGCCATTCATTCTCCAGTATCAGGACGGTTCTCGTAACATCCGGAACGCTCAAGGCGTTTGCGGCCGGCCCCTTGCGGCGCCAGCCCCTCCAGTGTCGCGACAATGTCGGGATGCAAGGTCAGATAGGCGCGAGCGCGCCCTTTGGCAAGCCTATTCGTTGCCCCAGCCGCCTACGCGTTCGCCGTCGGCATTGCGGGTACTTCCGGTGCCCGACCGGCGACCCGATTCGCCATAGCCCCAGCCGTCCTTGCCCATTTCCGCAGCCCGACGCTCCTCCTGCGCGGCTTCGATGGCTTTCTCGCCGAGGCTTTCCGCGCGAGCGCCGATCTGATCGGCCACAACCGGTGCCGCCGTAGTGGCGCCCAGCGTGAGAATGCCCGCAAGGATAAGACCACCGATAATGAAGAACGCGAATATCCGCTGAATGCTACCGGTACCGCCGTTAACAATATCGACCAGAGCCTGCATTTGCCACACCCTCCATGAACCGTGTTCGGATGGATGCTAGGCAGCGAATACGAAAAAATCTTTAAACCGGTCTGGCGGCAAGGATTACCCACCCTCTTCCATCAAGGCGTGCTTCTTAATGCAATGGCGCAATTGATCATAGCTCAGCCCCAGAGCCTTGGCCGTCTGCCGCTGATTCCACCGATGCTTCCCAAGAGCATGCTCCACTATAGCGCGCTCATGGGAATCCACAGCCGAACGCAAGTCGTCGATGCTTTCAAAATCCTGTGAAACTTCGCCAGCGGGCGGCGCAGGATTGCCGGCACCTTCAACGCGAGACTTCGGTTGCGCCGGTTTCCAGGGGCTGTCGAAGGGATCGAAAATAACGTGGCCGATCGGCTCGTTCCAGTCATCCCAGCGATAGATCGCCCGTTCGACCACATTGCGTAGTTCGCGGACATTGCCGGGCCAGTCATGCTTTTCCATCTGTTCACGCACATGCGATGCAAAGCCGGGCCACCCCTCCCAACCCAGCTCCGCCGCCATGCGCCGACCGAAATAATCAGCCAGCACCTCGATATCGCCCTCGCGCACACGAAGTGGAGGCAAGGTAATCACTTCGAAGCTTAGGCGATCGAGCAGATCGGCACGAAACTCGCCACGATCCGCCTTGCTCGGCAGGTCCTCATTGGTCGCCGCGACAATACGCACATCCACCCGAACCGGTCGGCTGGAACCGATCCGCGTCACTTCTCCATATTCGACTGCGCGCAACAGCCGTTCCTGTGCGCCCATCGAAAGCGTGCCCAGTTCGTCGAGAAACAGAGTGCCTTTGTCGGCTTCCTCGAACCGACCGACCCTTTGTTTGGTAGCGCCCGTGAAAGCGCCCGCCTCGTGGCCGAAAAGTTCGGCCTCGATCAGGGTTTCCGGAAGGGCTGCACAGTTCATGGTGACAAGCGGCTCGTCCCAGCGGGTCGACAGGCGATGGAGACGTTCGGCGATGAGTTCCTTGCCTGTCCCGCGTTCGCCAATGACCAGTACAGGACGCCGCATGGGCGCAGCACGGCTGGCACGCTCTACCGCATCGAGGAATGGGCCGGACTGGCCGATAAACTGATTTTCCCGCTCCATGGCCAAGAGATAGGAATTTTTACCAATGCTTGGCAACAAAAACCAACAGGCAGTTTGTCGAAAAGGCCAAGGTAGCTGGTTTTCCGCGGGTTTCGGAGTTTGGCACACCCCTTGCTGAATACTGGACAACAGCAATTTTGCCCCACCGGTTATAAGGTCGGGCCCAAGGGAGGAAACCCAGATGTACAACCGCAGCTTCTTCCGCAGCCAACTCGGTCAGGCCGCCATCGCCAGCATCGCTGCCATGGCAACCTTCGTCCTGCTCAGCTCTCAGATCGCGGTGACCACCCCCACGCCGGTAGTGGCTGCATACGAGCAGGTCGAAATCGCATGACTCTGCCTCCCGATCATGATCCCCTAGGGCCGGAGCGTCTCTCCCCCGACAGTCCCCACGGCAGCAATGCCGACGAGACCCCGGCCCGCCCCCGCTTGTCGCGCATCGAAGAGGAGGTAGAACGGCTGCGCCGGTCGCCGACTCCGACCCGTGACAAGGGAGAGTCAAAAGGATCGAACTTTTTTGCCAACGGAGCACCCCTGATGGGAATTTTCAGCCGTACCCGCGATATTATCGCCGCCAATTTCAATGACATGCTGGATCAGGCAGACGACCCCCAGAAGATGATCCGCATGATCATCCTGGAAATGGAGGAAACGCTTGTCGAAGTCCGCGCAAGCGCGGCGCGTACCATCGCGGACCAGAAGGAAATGCACCGTCACACGGTCAAGCTGGACAAGCTCCAGGCCGACTGGAACGAGAAAGCCCAGCTTGCCATCTCCAAGGACCGCGAAGACCTGGCTCGTGCCGCTCTCGTCGAAAAGAAGAAAGCGGCGGACATGAGCGAACAGCTCAAACAGGAAATTGCCGTGCTCGACGATGCTTTGCGCGCTTACGAGCAGGATATCCAGAAGCTGCAGAACCGTTTGCGCGAAGCGCGCAGCCGCCAGACCGCCATCGCCGCAAGGCTCGAAAGTGCAGAGAACCGCGTCAAGCTGCGCAGCCTGATGACCAACGAGCGTGTCGACGATGCACTGTCGCGCTTCGACCAGCTCGAGCGCCGCGTCGATTACGCGGAAGGACGGGCCGATGCGCTCAGCATCTCCGACAAGTCGGACAAGCCGAGCCTGGCAGACGAGATCGCCGCGCTAGAAGGCGCTGACGCAATCGACGACGAACTGGAACAGATGAAAAAGGCGCTCGGAAAAAGCGGCGCCGGCAAGGAGGACTGAACCCGTGGAAGAAATCATCATCATCCCCGCCATCTTTATCGGGCTTCCATGGCTGATCCTTCACTACATCACCAAGTGGAAGACCTCTGCCACGATCACCACCGACGACGAAGTGCTGCTGGAGGAACTCTACAACCTCGCCAAGCGCCTCGATGACCGGATGGACACGGTCGAGCGCCTGGTCGCCAGCGACAACCCCGAATTCCGTCCCGCCCGCCTCGTCCACGACAGCGAGCAGGACAACCAGCAGCTGCGCGAACTCGAACAGCTGATTGCCGAGAAAAAAGGAGCCAACCAGTGAACAGCCCCCGGACTACGCTATACCGCGACAAGCAGAATGCGAAGCTGATGGGCGTTTGCGCAGGCATCGCGGATTACACCGGCGTCAATGCCTTCTGGGTTCGCTTCGGGCTGATCGCCCTGACCTTCATGGCCGGCGGCTCGACCATTCCCTTCTACTTTATCGCAGGGTTCCTGCTGAACAAGAAGCCTGCCCACCTCTATGTCGACCATGACGAGAGCAAATACTGGCAGCGTGTGCGGCAGAACCCGAAGCGTACGGCCCGTGAAATCCGCAGCCGCATGAAGGATGTCGATCGGCGCCTGGCAGAAGTGGAAACCTTCTATGTCAGCAGCAATCCGCGCCTTACCGCGGAAATCGAACGACTGCGCTGAGCCGCACCAACGAGGGGAGAAATCAAAATGGGACTGGAAATACTCGTACCGCTGGCGCCCTTCATCATGGTGCTTGGCATCATCTGGCTGGTGAACAATCGCAAGCTGGAAGAAAAGCGCATCACTGCCACTGCAGAAGCAAGTTCCGAAAAAGCGGCGCAGTACGCAAGCCGCGTAGGAGAACTCGAAGAGCGCGTGAAAGTGCTCGAACGCATCATCACCGATCGCGGCTACGACATAGCCACGCAGATCGAGGCCCTGCGCGACCAGCGCTCGGTCGAGGAAACCGGCAGCGGCGTGCCGCTGGATATGAAACAGGGAGAAAAAGCATGAGTTGGGGAGGCCCCGAATTCGTCCTAGCCATTATCGCGCTGAGCACCATTGGTTGGCTTGCCAGCGACTGGATACGCGCCAAGCACGGCTACCCCCTCGATGACGACGACGAATGGGATGGCGAGCGTTCACGGCGCGATTCCGTTGAAACCCAGGCACTGAAGGCGGAAAACCGCCAACTGCATGACAAGCTTGATACGATGCAGGATCGCATGGTTGTTCTCGAAAGGATCGTCACCGACCGCGGTTATTCGCTCCATGACGAAATCGAGGCCTTGCGCGACAAGCCAGCCAAGAGCGACGCCGGCGTGCCGCTGGACATCAGAACAGGGGAGAAGGCATAATGGAATTCTTCACCGAAACCGCGATAATCGCCGGGGTTGCCATCATGACAGGCGGCTGGGTCGTCACGACCTGGCTCAGGATCAAGAACGGCTACCCGTTGGAAAACAGCTGGGGCAAGGCGGTTTATCCCAAGAACGACCAGGCAGTTGAGCGCGTCAAGCTATTGACCCAGGAAAATGCCGAACTGCGTGCCGAACTCGGATCGCTCAAGGACCGGCTAGGTAATGTGGAGCGGATCGTGACCGACAGCGGCTATCACCTGACCGCCGAAATCGACCGCCTGCGCGAAGGCAAGGAGGCGAACTGATGGACGCCGATCTCGTCTTGATATTCGGTTTCATCCTCGCGGTCATCATGCTGGTGCTGCCCTTCGCCTACATCGTGAACCAGCGGGTTCAGGGTCACGAGGAGAGAAAGCTCGAGCTCAAGGCGCGTGCCGAGGAAGCCAAGGCCGAACAGTTGCGATTTTCGAACGGCGATTACAGCAAGATGGAAGAACGCGTTCGCGAATTAGAGCGTCAGGCTGCCCAGTTGGCTGCCGAGCAACGGGCCAACGGCACACCTCAACTTCCCCCTGTCCCAGAAAACCCTGCTACACCAACAGGTTACGAACCAAGCTAGACAACAATCGGTGGTCCTCCGAGTCCCTGTCGCCACTGTGCCAGTGC
>CATMNW010000142.1 GCA_950071875.1 uncultured Erythrobacteraceae bacterium
TTGATCGATGCCGAGCGCTGCCCGACAAAAACGCGCAAGCCGATCTCTTCGCTTTCGGAACGCTCGACCTCCTCGAGCGCGCCCAGACGCACGCTTACGCTTTCGGAAGAGGACGCCCGGGCTACCGCATCGGCCCCGTCCGCGCCCATCTTTCGGGCCAGATCGACGAGGTCCTGGCAGCGGGCGAGCGCTGTATCGCTATCGATCACACGAGAATTCCGGCAATTTCGGTCATGCGCGCGGGGTTAGAGCGCGCATGCCAGCGTGGCAATGCCGGAGGGTATCAGGAAAACAGCAGCTTGAAGAGCAGGGTCAGGACTGCCGGCAGCCCGATGGCGCCGATCCACAGGAGCGCCTGGTCGCGGCGGAACGCGCCCTTCATCGAACTGTCTGCCGCCGCTTCGTCCGACAGGCCCGTCCAGCGCCGTTCGAACCAGCGGCAAACGGGGATGATCCCGGCCACGAGAATGACGAGCGTCAGGTACGGCACGATGGAAGACACGCCCTGCTTGATGGCGCCGACGGTCATGAAAATCTGGAGGCCGGTGTAAACGAGCAGGGCCCATGCGACGTTATCGCTCATCGACTTGCGCCAGTCGCGCCGGCGTTCGGTGGAGCGGCCACCGGCGATATCGTGATTATGGAGCGCCTTGTTCATCGTGCGTCTCTCCCTGTTTATCCTAACCCGAGTCGCAGTCTTTCAAAATTGTTAAGCTCTGGCAAGCTGCCGTATCCACCGGGACGCGCGGTGTCCGCTACCGGTACACATGCAGGCAGGCCAATCCGTCCATGCACGAAACCTGCCAGTTCATCGAAAAGGGCTGATTGCAGGGTTTTCTTGAAAGGACCGCGTGCTATGGCGCAGGGCCATGGCCAATATCAGCATGAGCCCGGACAACGACGCGGTCCACACCGCCGCCCCGCCCATTCCGCAAGGCGGGCTCGAAGTCGTTTCGATTGCCAAGAGCTACGACAAGCGGGCAGTTCTCACGGATATTTCCCTGACCGTAGGCAAGGGCGAAGTCCTTGGCCTGCTGGGCCCGAACGGCGCGGGCAAGACGACCTGTTTCTATTCGATCATGGGCCTGGTCCGCCCCGATTCAGGCCGCATCCTGATGGATGGCGAAGACGTGACCAACCTGCCGATGTATCGCCGTGCGATCCTGGGCCTGGGCTATCTGCCGCAGGAAACCAGCATCTTTCGTGGCATGACGGTCGAACAGAACATCAACTGCGTGCTGGAGATGGTGGAACCGGACAAGGACACCCGGGGCGCAGAGCTCGAACGCCTGCTCGACGAATTCGGACTAACCCGACTGCGCGCCAGCCCTGCCATGGCCTTGTCGGGCGGTGAGCGACGCCGCGCCGAAATTGCCCGTGCGCTGGCTGCCAAGCCTTCGATCATGCTGCTCGACGAACCTTTTGCCGGGATCGACCCCCTGTCGATCAGCGACATCCGTGACCTCGTGAAGGATCTCAAGACCCGCGGGATCGGCGTTCTGATCACCGACCACAATGTTCGCGAGACGCTCGAAATCGTCGATCGCGCCTGCATTATTTATGGCGGACAGGTCCTGTTCGCGGGCACGCCTGAGGCGCTCGTGGCGGACGAGAACGTCAAGCGCCTCTACCTCGGCGAGAATTTTTCCCTGTGATGTCCCGGACAACAGCAAGCTGATGGACGGTGGCGGATCCTGGTCCGCCGGGACGGCGCCGGTTCACACCTGTAGCCGGGCCAGCTCCGTCGACGGTCGAAACAGGACCGCGGCGGTAGTGAAGATGCAGGCGGCACATTTGCAAGGGTCGGCCGCATAATGGCACTGACCCCGCGCCTCGATCTGCGCCAGACCCAGTCGCTGGTCATGACGCCGCAGTTGCAGCAGGCCATCAAGCTGCTTGCGCTGTCCAATCTCGAGATCGAAACCTTCGTCGCCGAAGCCCTCGAATCCAATCCGCTGCTGGAAATGGGCGAAGTACGCCGCGAGGCGGGTGACGATACCCCGACAGCCGACCCGCAAGAACACGAAGCGACGCCCGATTTCGATGGTGAGGCAGCGCTCGATGTTGCCGACCACGCCCTCGACCCCGAACGCGCGCCCGGCGATGCGGGCGACTGGAGCCGGGCAGATACAGGGTCTGGCGCTGCGGAACTGCCCGACCTCGAGAACCGGTCTTCCGGAGGCCCCACGTTGGCCGAATATCTGTGCGACCAGATCGGCGCCGTTGCGCATGATGCGCGCGAGGCGCTGGTCGCCGTGCGGATTATCGGCGAACTGGACGAAGCCGGATATCTGGCCAGCGACCTGCGCGGTATCGCCGAAGACCTGGGCGTACCGCTGGCCGAGGCAGAGCGCGCGCTGGCACGGGTGCAGTCGCTCGATCCCACCGGCGTCGGGGCACGATCGCTCGGCGAATGCCTCGCGTTGCAGGCGAAGGAAGCCGACCGATACGACCCCTGCATGGCGCGGCTGATCGACAACCTCGACCTCGTGGCAGCAGGCGACATCGCCCGGCTCAAGCGTATGTGCGAGGTCGACGACGAGGATTTCGCCGACATGCTCGCCGAACTGCGCGAGTATGATCCCAAGCCCGGCCTTGCCTTCGGTAGCGCTGCCGAGACGGCGGTCGTTCCCGATGTCCTGATCGCCAAAAGCGACGAAGGCTGGGATATCCGCATCAATGAAGCCAGCCTGCCGCGCCTCGTCGTTAACCGGGAATATTACCTCGAACTCAAATCGGGTGCGCGCGACAAGGCTGCCCATGGCTGGCTCAACGAACAGCTTGGCGAAGCCGACTGGCTGATCCGCGCCCTCGACCAGCGGCAAAGGACAATCCTCAAGACGGCCGCCGAAATCGTGAAGCGACAGGAAGGGTTCTTCCGCGAAGGCGTCACCGCAATGCGCCCTCTCACCCTGCGCGAGGTGGCCGAGGAAATCGAGATGCACGAAAGCACGGTCAGCCGCGTCACGAGCAACAAGTATCTCGCCTGTCCGCGCGGCACCTTCGAACTGAAGTATTTCTTCTCGAGCGGCGTGGCTGCGGCGGACGGCGAAGGGGCCAGTTCCGAAGCGATCAAGGCACGGATCAAGACGCTGTGCGATAACGAGGATCCGAAGAAAGTCCTTTCCGATCAGAAGCTCGCCGACATGCTGAACGCAGAAGGTTTCGACCTCGCCCGCCGCACCGTCGCGAAATACCGCGAAGCGATCGGAATCGGTTCGTCCGCGCAGCGGCGGCGCCAGAAGAAGCTCGCCAACCTCTGAGACTTTCGCACAACACTCAAAAAAGTTAACGAAGTTTACTCACCGTTAACCTTTTCCGTTCAGATGTTGTGTGGTTAATACAGGGCAACACCTCTTACCGAGGGGTTACCGCGAGACACTAGGGAACCAACGGGGGACATCCCAATGCGTGTACTGCTGATCGAAGACGAGCCGACAACCGCCAAGGCGATCGAGCTCATGCTCACGACCGAAGGCTTCAACGTCTACTCGACCGACCTCGGCGAGGAAGGTTTGGACCTCGGCAAGCTGTATGATTACGATATCATCCTGCTCGATCTGAACCTGCCCGACATGCATGGTTACGACGTGCTCAAGAAGCTGCGCGTCGCCAAGGTGCAGACCCCGGTTCTCATCCTTTCCGGCATTGCCGAAATGGACAGCAAGATCCGCAGCTTCGGCTTCGGTGCCGACGATTATGTTACCAAGCCCTTCCACCGCGAAGAACTGGTCGCCCGCATCCACGCCGTCGTGCGTCGTTCGAAAGGCCATAGCCAGTCGGTCATCCGTACCGGCAAGCTTGCGGTGAACCTCGATGCCAAGACCGTCGAAGTCGACGGTGCCCGCGTCCACCTCACGGGCAAGGAATATGCGATGCTGGAACTGCTCAGCCTGCGCAAGGGCACCACGCTGACCAAGGAAATGTTCCTCAACCACCTGTATGGCGGCATGGACGAACCCGAACTGAAGATCATCGACGTCTTCATCTGCAAGCTGCGCAAGAAATTGAGCCACGCTTGCGGCGGTGAAAACTATATCGAGACAGTCTGGGGCCGCGGCTACGTGCTGCGCGACCCTAACGAAGAGGCCGAAGCCGCCTGACAAGTTTATCCTTGGACGGGACAGCGAAACGCCCCGGAAGCACAGCGCTTCCGGGGCGTTTCCTTATGTGTCGCCGCCCAATCGTGCGAAATCGAGGCCGCTTGGCTGCTGGAAGAGACGTAGTCCGAACTCGGGCAGGATAGCCAGCAAGTGGTCGAAGATATCGGCCTGGATCGCTTCGTATTCGCCCCAGTCCACAGTGTCGGTGAAACAGTAGATTTCGATCGGCAGCCCTTCGGGCCCCGGCGGCAATTGGCGCACCATCAGAGTGAAGTCCGCACCCTTTATGCGCGGATGGCTTTGCAGATATGCGATCACATAGGCGCGCAAGGTGCCGATATTGGTGATCCGCCGCGCGTTGATCTGGTCGCAGTCGCTCGACAACTCGTGCCGGTTCCACTCGGCGATTTCCTGTTCCTTGCGGGCGAGATATTCGTCGAGAAGGCGGAAACGCTTCAGACCTGTGACCTCTTCCGAGCCGAGGAAACGGACGGAGTTCTGGTCGATCACGAGGCTGCGCTTGATACGCCGCCCGCCGCTTTCGCTCATTCCGCGCCAGTTGCGGTAGCTGTCGGAAATCAGGCGATGCGTCGGAATCGTGGTAATGGTCTTGTCGAAATTCTGCACCTTCACCGTGTGAAGTGCGATATCGACCACGTCGCCATCGGCGTTCATGCCGGGCATCTCGATCCAGTCGCCCACACGCAGCATGTCGTTGCTGGTCAACTGGACGCTCGCAACAAGGCTCAGGATGGTGTCCTTGAAGACCAGCAGCAGCACCGCCGCCATCGCGCCCAGCCCCGAAAGCAGGAGCAGCGGAGATTCGTCGATCAACGCGGAAATCATCACGATGGCCGCGCCGAAATAGATCGCGATCTTGAGGACCTGCAGATAACCCTTGATCGGACGGCTGCGGGCTTCGGGCCGTCGGCGATAGAGTTCGTTCGCGTAATCGAGAACGCCGCTGGCCGCCATCGCGACCGACAGCACGATCAGGGCTTCGGCGACATTGTGGATCACCGTGGCGATCGAGGGGACGAGGTGGGGCACCAGCAATATACCCTGCGAAACCACCAGCAGCGGCGCTGCCGTGGCCGCCCGCGCTGCGGCCTTGTCCGCAGTATCGCTGCGACGGTCCAGGAAAGGTGCCGCCGCGCGCAACAAGACTTTCTTGAGCAGCCAGTTCACCGCCAGCGCCGCAAGCGCAAGGCCGACCAGTGCGATGGCCGACTGGAGCCATACCGCGAGTTGCAAGTAGTTTTCCAAGAGTCCCTGCATGGCGCGCCGCCTAGACGTTCGGACGTGGCGCTATCAACCCTTGGCACCACGCATCGCAATCCCGGGATAAGGATAAAACGAACCGTCCGGTGCCCCGCAAATGCGAAAACACTTTGTGGGGCCTGAATTTTCTGCGAATTGGCGCCTTACCAACTGTCTAGGCTACTCCGCCCCATGGCGATTCTCTCGGACTATTCGGCCCAGATCGGGCTGGCCCTACTCGTCTTAACATTCGTCGCATTCGCCATGGAACGCCGCCCTCCGGTGGTTATTGCGGTTGCCGCCGGTGCAATCATGCTGGCGCTGGGCTACCTTCCTCCCAAGGAAATGCTGGGGGCCTTTTCGAATTCCGCCCCCATTACCATTGCCGCTATGTTCATCCTTTCCGGCGCGCTCCTGCGCACCGGCGCGCTGGAGGAAATCTCCGGCTGGGTAGTGCGCCGTACGACGAAATCTCCAAAGCTCGCGGCCGCCGAGATCGGCGTCGGCACGCTGGCCGCATCCGCCTTCATGAACAACACGCCTGTCGTGATCGTCATGATCCCGGTCGTGCGCAAGCTTGCTCAGGTGCTCAAGATCGCTGTCACCCGGATGCTGATACCGCTTTCATACCTTACCATCCTGGGCGGTACGATCACGCTGATCGGCACCTCGACCAATCTGCTTGTCGATGGCGTCGCGCAGGAGGCAGGCCAGCAGCCTTTCGGTATTTTCGAAATTACTGCGGTCGGCATCGTGACGGCGCTGTCCGGTCTCGCGGTCATGCTTGTCCTCGGGCCGATCCTTCTTCCCGACCGCGGTCCGCGCATCGAAGACGAACAGCGTGAAAGCGATATCTACCTCACCCAGCTGATACTTACCGAAGACAGCCGTTACGTCGGCAAGCGCATAGCCGATACGAATATCGGGCGTCGCCCCGGTATCAAGATCATTGCCGTCAAGCGGCGCGGCGCTATGCAGCGCAAGGACCTGGGGGATTACGTCCTGTCGCTCGAAGACCAGCTGATCGTCAGTGCGACGCCGGAAGAAATCGCTTCGCTTGCCGAAGCGCCCGACTTCCGCACCGGGCTCGTCGGCCTTGGCGGAGGTGTGGCGACAGCGCGCGGGGAACGGCCTTCGGACCTCAGGATCATCGAAGCGGTCATTTCCGCCAGCCATCCGATCGTCGGCCGCAGCCTGTCCGAAATCCCGATGCTCTCGCGCTTGCGCGTGCGCGTGCTGGGCCTTTCGCGCCCGCGCCATCTGGCAGGGCCCTCGCTGTCGGAAGTCCGTGTGCGCGCAGGCGATCGGCTGCTGATTGCTGCCGGTTCCGATTCGGTCCCTGCCCTGCAAGCCAACATGCAGCTGACGCATGTGGGTGCCAGCAGCGCGCAATCGTTCCGCCGCGACAAGGCTCCCGTCGCCATTGCCACGCTTGCCGGGGTCGTGATCGGCGCTGCCGTTTTCGGCATCCCGATC